>CALICZ010000055.1 GCA_938049075.1 uncultured Candidatus Saccharibacteria bacterium | reverse complement strand
GAGGGTCAGAAAGTCATACGTCACCTCGAGAGTTTCACTGGCCTCGACCACAACGAGATTGCTCACAAGCTTATCGACATCGGTGATGGCGAGTCAGTCGCTTACAGCCTCGATAAATTCACCGGCCTTGATTATAACGAGATTGCTCACAAGCTTATCGACATCGGTGATGGTCGGTCAGTCGCCAAAAATCTCGAGAGTTTCACTGGCCTCGACGTTAGTATCGCTCGCAAACTCATTGATGATGGTTATGGTCGGGAAGTTGCCCGTCACCTCGAGAGTTTCACTGGTCTTGATGCTGATATCGCTCACAAGCTTATCGACACTGGCTACGAACTGCAAGTACTGCAACATACACATGTCTTTAGTGAATCTGCTTCAGAGATAGTTCTTGGTTGTATACACAATATAAAACAAAGTGCCGATGTAGCAGGGGCTGTTCTCAAACATTTGTCAGACTACGGTATGGACGCAGCCGCGCAGAGTATTGTATTGTGGGCATGTACAAGTCATTACTTGATTGCGCAAAAAGTTGCTCAGCTTGACTTAGAAGGGTTTATTGGTGCAGAAGAGGCGTCTAAACTACGTGGGCATATTGTTGGGCTTAGACCAGAGCTGCGTGGCGTAAAGGATTATAATCCGTATGCAGATGAGACGGGTGATATGGAGCATGTGACATCATCTCGACCAGGGACAAAGTTTCGTAAAAAAGCAGATCGGGCTGATCGGCGTTTGCGACTTCCCAAAACTGAACATGACAGAAGGCTTAGTGAGACTGTCCAACAGGCTTACGCTAGGCTACAAAAAGATATAGCTTCGCAATACGGAGAGCAATATGCCCAAGAAATGTTCGGCATGAAAGGTGACGACAAGACAGGTTATATTTGGATAACATATCGTAGGCTGGCAGCAGATTATATAGCCGTAATGGGCGAGGTTGGTCTATCTGAAGCTCTAGAAAGAGCGGCTGAAGCATTCAATCAGGTACTTAGGGTTGATACTAAATACTACGATAAATTGTTTGCCGAGTGGGATGCTAAGCGAATAGGTGAGAGAGAATTTCAAGAAGTATTCCTCGGTCGTGATGGTGTCTATGCGTATGTGGCGCGCCGGGCTCAACTCTATGCGCGCCGGCGCAGGCTCGGTATGAGTAGTAGCGAGGCGGGCGGGCCGCTCGTGGAATTCCCTGAATACCTTGTGTATCCGCGAGGGTTCCGCGATGAGCTTGATGATGTAGTGAAATATGAATATCTGCGTTCTCGTATCCAAAATCCAGATGCCGCCCATTACTACGATACTGGATTTACAGGAACTATTCCTGAAGACATTATGAGAGTGCTAAGGGTGTCAAAATCAGACCGTGACAGTCGAATTAGGTTGCTCAGTACAAGCAGCCGACCGAGAACGGTGTTGGGACTAAAAGGCGACAAGCCAGAAAGAGATCAGATAGTAAATACCATAGAGCGCAACGTCAAGGACGAAAATACGGCAGAGGGTTTGTATTTCGCTGAAGATGGCAGGCTGGAGTCGTACAGCCGACCAACTAGCCCTGGTGAACGGTTGGACTTTCGTATGGTGCAACTAGCTCTACATCGACATTATTATACCCGCGAGCTAAAAACACGGAGCCAGTCAATTTGGGCTACGAAGCGATAAACTTAGAAAACCAACGAGAAATAAGAATTGATGGTAGTTATGATGAGGCGGTGAAAGAGCAGTTGGCTGAACTTTTCTCGAGTAGTGATATTGGTGCCGAACTATTGCAGTCAGCGACATCGCTCAAGATAGCGAACCCAAGCGATCCGTATCCTAGCGAGGCAGTTTTTGAGCTATCGCTTGCTGATGGCGTCAATGTGATTGTGAAGAATGTTGTGAGTGAAAAGCAGCAGGGACCAGTTGATGAATTTGAGGCGCTTTTATTGCTGCGCGAGCTTGGTATT
>CALICZ010000054.1 GCA_938049075.1 uncultured Candidatus Saccharibacteria bacterium | reverse complement strand
ATCAGCCCAGCATGCATCGGCAATTTGCCCCGACATCTCCATCAGTATGCCTCTTGTTGGAATAAACTGTAGAGTAGTCGTGCCGAGTCGTTCGGCTTTTTGCTGGTGCAGATTCATTGCCTCTTCAAGAGCACGGGTGCTATTCATCTGTTTAAACTTATTTGCTTGCTTCTTATCGCTAAAATACTGGCCATATACTTCTTGATTAACAATATGCTCTATAAACTCACGCATACTTGCTAGTGATTCAATCGACGGCTGGACACTCAGACCGGCCATCTCACGACGTTGATTTGGCTGTTTGCGCATCGCCCAGGCGTAAACTAGTCGACGCATCGACTGATGTAAGCTCTTATACGGTTGTAGCTCTTGAAACCCTCGCGTAAAGTCAGCCGGGGAATCCATTACAAAGCGGGTCGTATCAGCAAAATCTCCTTGTTGAACTTGCTCGACATACTTCCGGAGAGCATCCTTGCGACGCTTAAGATTGCTGACCTTGATATTTGCTTTTGGATCATTATTGTCAGTAGTATCAATACGATATTGTAAATCTTCTAGTTCAACAGAGATATCAGCGCGCAACTCATCGATTGCTTGACGCATACCGCCACCTTGAGGACCCGTTAGCGCGCGAGCATGCATAATATCATTTCGTAATACATCATAGCGTTCAATAACATCTGGGGTCCAACCTATGCGTTCTTTCTTACCAGCAACAGTTGCTATGCTGTAAACATCACTTGGCTGATAGAATTCCTTCATGGTAGCAATGCGACCGTCTTCGGCTGCTTGGTTATGATAACGAATTTTTTCCTGTAACCCTGCATCGCTATTGCCGCCCCAACGAGAACCTTTATAGCCCGTTAATGTCATGAGAACATCACGTAAAACTGGCGATTCCTCAAGCTGTTTTGTATAGACCTCATCAAGCTCTGCCGCCTGAAAAGCTTGTCGAAATTTTTCAATCACACTCCGTAACTCAGTAATACCAGCCTCTCCTGCTGATGTAACACCAAGCTGACGTACTGTATCCGGGACATTACCATCAAGCATCTCTTGAAGTAGTTTCACCCGTGAAACTGTTGCTGAGC
The DNA here is from genome assembly GCA_938049075.1 of uncultured Candidatus Saccharibacteria bacterium. GTDB lineage: Bacteria > Patescibacteriota > Saccharimonadia > Saccharimonadales > Saccharimonadaceae > Saccharimonas. The sequence goes on along the minus strand of CALICZ010000054.1, from coordinate 3,829 downwards.
CAAAGAATTCTTCTGCTCGCACCATAGAATCAGGACGCTTGTCTCCCATAAGTTCGCCACACCGAGCAAATGTCTCATCAGAAACGTCTGATTCGAGAAGTACTTCATAGCGATCAGTCAATCCGGCAGCAAATCTCTGTTGATCAACAGCTATGCTATCAAGCATTGTAAAGACCATATCAGCTGAACCATGGTCAATAAGTGCAAGCGAGACGGTTGTGCGATCAACACTAGGGTTGTTCTTTATAATACACTCAAGATCATCCTCATTTAGCCCTTTATGCCGAGCTATATAACTTACCACTTTTGTAATATCAATGTTATTCCATCTATCTTCCCACGGGCTATTTATTGCCATAAGTACATCATCAACATCGCCATAATCTATCATACGGCACAGCACACTATCTACATCAGCAATCTGCACCTCTTCTCTACGTAAAGCTAAACCTCCCTCCCCTACTTCAACCATTCGGTGTGCTAATTCATCGTTTAATTCTGTAAAGTTTTCCAGGCCAACCTGAGACACCCATTTGTGACCAGCCTGTGTCATGCGCTTTGTGATATCATCATAATCAATACCGGGGAATCGTTTAAGCTGAAAAGGCACTGCAATTGAACCAATATCACATACCTGTTGCGCAATAATGGGGTCGAGTTGACCAAAATACTCAAGACCAACCACCAGCGTCACCTCATCTCCAGAGTCAAGCAGCTTCTGGGCATCCTCTGTAGTTAAGTTAATGTGTGCAATCGGCTTAGATTGCTCTCGACAGCTGATATAATCCTGAATCTCTTCAACTGTATGGCTCTTTTGTGCAGATAATTCAGTCGCGTCAATACTACATTTTGCTAGCATCGCCGCAATTGGAGGTGTGTCTTTCTGCGCATTATATTCCTTGTTTGTATCGGCAGGCATATTTGACTCGTGCAATAGCGTGCGTTTTCTTGCTGTCTCTCCATTTGGCATGTGACAATAATAGGATAATTGCAAACCAATGTCAATCAGTTGTATATGAACCATCTTATTGCTCTATAGACACAGCACTTACCTTAGCGATTGACGAAGTTTATCTGAGATGCTCCGCACAAAAGCCGCCTTGCCCGCCGTATATGCCTCTCTGTTATGCCGATACTGCTGTGCCAGCTCATGTTTGAGTTTGGTATACTTCTCACGCAAGACGCAGCTACTCCGCAAGCGATCACGAAAGATAATCTTTGGCGATGGCATCGCCTCTACCTGCTCGACATGGAGATGGTACTTCTGGCGTAGCGGATCCTCCACGTCATAGCCTTTGCCAAACTCCATTGTCAGTTCCGTCTCAGCATTGGCCATATTTTCGTAGCCAAGCGGGCGAAGCCTCTCTATCAGCCGCTGCTTTGCTCTACTATCAAGCTTGCTTACAAGGAGTAGGCTATCTATGATTGGTTTGGCTGCCAATCCCGGCACCGCTGTGCTACCAATATGCTCGATGGCACACACCTCATCACCCAGCACACCACTTACCCGCGCTGCTTCAGCCATGAATAACCGTGGCCATCGTTCATCATATGGCACTACCTCTATCGGAAAGAGCTGGCCAATTTCTTCTGGTGTCATGGCGTCGAATTTGCTCATCGTGGTTATCTCTCTATGTGAATATATTCCCCTTCATGTAGTCGCACTGTTGGCACCGCAGGAAACGCCGCCGCAAGCGCATCGGCACTTGCAACAGTACGCCGCTCTGCAGGATTATCGGCATTATAGTGGACAACAACATTCATTGGTAAGATGGCCGAACCAGTATCAATCCCTTGATGACTCAAAAAATGCTGTGCAAGATAGTTCGCTCCAGCCGATGAGCCAATATAAACTTTGCCACGCAGTAGTCGTTCTACCTCTGAGAAGTCATGAAGTTCTTGCAAAAGTCGGGTTGTCCCACCACCGTGAACGTAGATAATATGAGCGCGTCGAACTTGCTCAACAAAATGGCTTTTGTTTGCCAATTCTCGTTTCGCTCCAGGAAAATATTGATTATACCAGCCCGCCCAATCATCAAACTTCTGTCGCCATTCTTCATGCGGGCTAGCAAAGAACACATCAAGAATCCTAAGCTCATCTTGCCATCCTGCAAAGAAATCTTGCAAATAGCTACCAAAATTACCCACCCAACGCTCTGCGCCACCACAGAGGATATATGTCGTAAGGGTCCTTTCTTGCGTCATACCGATCCTCTATTAGGTAAAGTGTTACCGTTCCTCTATCATCTGCACCACACCCGTCTCGCTATACCGCTGGTAGGCAGTGAGAATCTGGCGTGTGGCGTCATTCGTATTGAGCTGCAATGCTTCGTCTAGCGAGAACCACTGACCTGTCGCTACTTCCTCAGTATCAGTGTGCGGTGCCTCACTTTGCCATTGCTTAAGGCAAAACACTACGGTAAATGCTTGGGTGTCGCCATCGGGATAATGATACACTCGTCCTGGGCCAGACTGCGTTGCAAAGAGTTCGAGGTCGCTGGCGCGCGCAGTAATTCCTGCTTCTTCGCGTAGTTCATGTAGTGCCGCGCTGGTGTAGCTATCACCCTCCTCGACGTGTCCGCCTACTGTGCTCCAGCGGTCGAAGGCTTTGGCGTAGATGAGCTTGACGCGCCCTGTTTCATCAACCGGCAAGACATCAACAGTCGTCGTGAGTAATTTCTTATCCCCAACCTTCTGGCGCAACTGCCACACATACGAGCCAACGTACCCCACATTCACACTCCCTTCTCTGCCGCCAGCAGATGATCAATGGTACTTTCTATTATGATTTTAGCATATTCGTTGAGGATGAGGCGGCGGCCACGGTCGGTTGCTACCCATGTGTCCGCTCTCAAGACTGGGCTTGGCTCAGGGCTTGCGGTAAAGATCTCTACTGGCCACGGCGCAAATTTATACATATTCATCTCTGCACGGCGAACATTAAATTCACTCGTCACCAGTGTAATACGCCGTGGACGCCACAGCATCGCTTCCCAGCAGTCAATACTGCGCTTCACATTGTCTGGGATGGATATCGATTGATCTTCGATGATGATATCTCTTGCCGGGACACCATAGCCTCGAGCATACTCCGCCATGCGCCAAGCTTCGGCCATAGGAGTATCTTTGCCGTAGGCAACTGCCCAGCGCGGTGAGGCACCAGCAATCGTTATTTTGGGGGCAACACCAGCATGATACAACTCCACTGCAGTAGCAATTCGCCGATTCTCTGCCGAGCCAAACACCAGTATGACATCCGACGGCCTTGGTGGGTTACCCTTCGCGAGTAACTCGTAGAGTGTGGCAGCTTCGCTATGATGAGCATGTTGAGCCAAATAATCAGCGAATTGCACTGTAAACCGATGAAGCTTCGCTATAGTATCATCAAAATCATACAGCTCATAATGATCAAAAACAGCTGTATCGATACCAGCGTGATGTGCAATCCGCTTCAGCTCCGTAAACAACCACGGCCGTGCGTCAAGATAATCCTGGTGCCGAGCTAACCGTGGCGATTTTTTGCGTATCATTGTGCGCAGTTCACTGGCTGATGGTAGCTCCACACTACTCGTTCGCACGAGAGTCTCCTCCTTGCTGGAGGGTGTTGGCGAGCAAAGCCCAGGCAGCGAGCATGGCATAGTTGGTGATTACACCAGTAGCGACCATGCGGTGGATGGTGGTAATTGGCAGCCACTCCGAAATGATTTGCTCGGTGTCATCCGGCCGGTGTTGGTGGTTTGTCCCAGCATATTCGCCGTAAACCACATGGAGCTTCGCGCTGGTGCGACGATTGTCGGCATAGAGCCAACCACACGCTCGCACACCTGTC
>CALICZ010000053.1 GCA_938049075.1 uncultured Candidatus Saccharibacteria bacterium | reverse complement strand
GTGCAGCGTTTGGCGGGGAGTGAGATAGAGATTATTGAGCACATTGCGCAGCAGAGCCCGGAGATTGCGCGCGGTGTGGATGATGGCGGGGCGGGCGACCAAGGCGTGATGATCGGCTATGCCTGCAACGAAACACCTGAGCTGCTCCCGTTAGAAACAGTGCTGGCGCGGCGATTGAACCAATTTTTGTATCAACGTTGGCCCTACGATGGCAAAACGCAAGTAACACTGCGGGGTGGGCAGATAACGGCAATTGTTGCAAGCTTCCAACATGCACCAAAAGACAAATTAACAGAGGCGGTAGAGGAGTGGCTTCAGCAGCAGACGTATGTGAACACATTTTTTAAGGATAAGCAATATGACGCGCCAGTGCTACACTGCAACCCAGCAGGGGACTGGCAGATTGGTGGCTTTGCGGCTGATGCTGGCCTGACGGGGCGCAAACTCATCGTCGATAATTATGGGCCACGCGTGCCAATTGGTGGTGGGGCCTTTAGCGGCAAGGACGCCACCAAGGTGGATCGCTCGGCGGCGTATATGGCGCGGCGCATTGCGGTGGATTATCTACGGCAGCATCATGCGCAGGAGGTGCTGGTGCGCCTGGCGTATGCAATCGGCCACGACCAGCCCGTCGAGGCAACCGCTATTATCGATGGTGTAGAGCAGCCCATTACAGGCTACGATCTCAGCCCGCATGGTATCATCACCACACTCCAGCTCACTCAGCCCATCTACGAGCCAACCGCTCGCTGGGGGCACTTTGGCGAGGGGTTTGTGTGGGATCGGTAGAAGAAAGACAGGTAATTGCAAAACCAATCGTACTCGTTTTGCATGGTTTAAGTATTCAGCGATGCGCCCTTTGCTAAAGCAGCAATAATATGTCATTTGTCATTGACAAACTCAGAAAGGGAGAGTACTCTATGTTACATTAAACAAATCGAATAGAGTAAGAGGTAGGGATATATGCGTCCAAGCGAACAGTCGTCAATGATGAAGCGATATCGGGGGATTGACAAAAATCCGTTGGATGAAAAAGAGAAAAAATATAGAGCAGAGCTTGCGCATAGACTTACATTGGCTTTAGATCATCCAGATACAGTAGAAGAATACATGGATCATGATATCGCATGGATGGATCAACTAAGAGTTGTGACGGGCGTACACTTCGATACCGAGATTTTCCCACGAACAGAAATATGCCAACCGGTAACAATTACCCCGCATTGCTACACGCCACATGATTATGTAGCCTATGACTCTAAAGGTATATATAGTTCAGTCGTTGCGCTTCCTACCTATGGAGAATACCAGGGGACGATTGGCAAAGAGCCAGTAGCCGATGGATATATGATGCTTATTAAGGCATCGGTTGTTGCTGATGGAGAGAAGGCTCCAGATCCAACATTTGCAGATTTTGCCTGGGATGACAACTATGCAATGGGAGCGCTGGTGGCAGGTGATAGTATACGGTTTGTTGAGCTGACACATAGTGATTCTGCTGAAGCCGGATCATCGTATCCTACAGTTGCCGAGATTGACCCATCGAGCAAAGATGCAGAGCAAATCATGATGGAGTTAGAAAAGTTTGTTGCAGCACAAGAGGTTGCTATGAAGCCGAAGAGTCGACTTGCATTGCTTGGTAGGCGTGTTATGCAGATGTTTGGCTTGACCAAATAACCCTCTTTTGCCTCTCACCCCACAACCTTGTATACTAGAATCTATGGATCAGACACTTGCACAGGAGATTTTGCGTAGTGGTCAGAGTGCGCTGCTGACGGGGCCGGCGGGGACGGGCAAGACACATGTGCTGGGGCAGTTCATCCGCCAGTGTAAGGCGGATGGCAAGTATGTGTCCGTTACTGCCACGACGGGGCTTGCGGCGACGCACCTGGGCGGCAGCACGATTCACGCATGGGCAGGGATTGGCATCCACGATAGCTTGCCGAACAATTTTTTTGATCACCTGTCGAAGACGCGGCGCGATATTATTGCCAAGACAGATGTACTTATCATCGATGAGATTAGTATGTTGCACGACTACCGCCTCGATATGATCGACGAAGTGTGCCGCCGCGTGCGCGAGGTACCGAATCAGCCTTTTGGTGGGCTGCAGGTAGTGATGAGTGGGGACTTCTTCCAGCTACCGCCAGTTAATCGCGATGGCGGGCGGCAGGGGAGCTTTGTGGTACAGTCGCAAGCCTGGCACCAGCTCGACCCAGCCATTCTGTACCTCGACCAGCAATACCGCCAGCAAAAGGGCGACGCTCTGCTCGATATCCTAACGGCTATGCGAGCTGGTGATCTGCGCCGACGCCATGCCGAGCAATTACTGGCCCGCACAGAGGTAGAGCCACCTCACGAGAGCGACCTGACTGAGCTTCATACTGTTAATATCGACGTCGATCGGATCAACCAAGCTCGCCTCGCTGAGCTGCCTGGCGACGAAGTATCGTACCAGCGCAGCAGCACTGGTGGGCAAAATTACGTCGATACCTTGCAGCGGAGCATCCTCGCACCAGAGGTGCTGGTGCTCAAGCGGGGTGCGCTGGTGATGGCCATCAAGAACGACCAAGCACGGCGCTTTGCTAATGGGAGTATTGGCCAGGTAACAGGCTTCGAGCCAGGCACAGACTACCCGGTGGTGGAGTTTCGTAATGGCCATGTGGTGACGATGCAGCCCGATACTTGGGAGTTGCGCGATGGTACGCGCAAACGGGCCAGTATCTCGCAGCTGCCACTGCGCCTGGCTTGGGCGATTACTGTACACAAGAGCCAGGGGATGACGCTCGATGGCGCACGCATCGACCTACGCAAAGCCTTTGTTCCGGGTATGGGCTATGTAGCACTGAGCCGCGTTAAGAGCCTCGATACTATATACCTCACCGGCATCAACCGCGTGGCACTTACCATGAGCGATGAAGCATACATCATCGACACGCAGCTTCGCACCCGTGCCGCCCAAGATGCCGAGCGCTTTGCCCATCTGCGCGAACAGGCTGCCCAGCGTGCCGCGATGCCGCAGAAGAAGCCGACGAGTAAAACTAGCAGCACTAGCTGGGCGGCCAAGATCGCCACAATGCGCCAGACCCACCCCAATGCCTACAAACCATGGACAAAGGTTGACGATGAGACGCTCAAGCAGGCCTTCGTCCAAGGCGTGAGCATCGGCCAGCTCAGCCGCACTCTCGGCCGGCACGAAGGCTCGATAAAAATGCGACTGCAAAAGCACTTTGGTGAGGATGCGGTGCAGTAGCGCATTGCTATCCCAAAGTCTGGGGTCGTCTCATGCTTCTCGGTGATTATAGTAAACAAAAATGAATGTATTGACCAAGGTGAGGGGCTTGATCTTAGGAGCGATGATGACATGCAGCGCTTTGCCCAAAAAGTGGTTGACCGCACACTGGAGACGCT
>CALICZ010000052.1 GCA_938049075.1 uncultured Candidatus Saccharibacteria bacterium | reverse complement strand
GCGAGCTCTCACTCCACCCCTACGTCGTCAAAAAAACCAAGCCGCTCACCAGGCAGGTCGTGCCAGCTGATATCCGCACCCTCACCCAGCGGGCTGCTCAGCTTGATGCCGACATGAAGACAACGGGCATACCACCGTGGGATGCAGTGGAGAGCTTCTTATTTGCGGTGGCGGGGCGGTAGCTTTATGTCGCAAAAGAGCGAGCGCCAATAGCCACCCATGGTGGCATGGCTCTTTACAAATCCTGCGCCATGCCTTATAATGAGCGCTTGATTGTAGTACTAACCCATAATAACAAGCGATAGAGGAAATTAATGCCCATCATCAAATCAGCTGTCAAACGCATGAAGCAAACGGCTACTCGCCGCCAGCGCAACATTGCTACCAAGCGCGCCATCAAGGCCAGCACCAAGGCCTTCGCTGCCGGGCCAAGCGCTGCCGCCCTGAGCCAGGCCCAGAGCGAGCTTGACAAAGCCGTCAAGAAGGGTTTGCTCAAGAAAAACACCGCGAGCCGCCGCAAGGCATCACTCGCCAAGGCTGCCAAGGCTGCTGGCGTCAAGCTTGCGTAAGGCATAGGTAAGAGAGCGAGAGCAGACACCAAAACACCTCGAGGGAGAGGTGTTTTTGCATGTAGGCTAGGGTAACTGTTACGGAATAGTGTGAGATATAAGGATCACACATTTTGGGATTTTTTGCACAAAGAAAGGTGCTATACTTCGCATGGCTACCTCTGTTAATCGCGACTCGCCATTGACGAAACGAAATTACTTATGGTAGGATAGATGGAGTTTTGGGTAAGGCAAAAGTAGGAGCTATGGACGAGATAAAGGTGCGGCAACAAATCATCGACAAACTAGGTGAGAGTAATAATATTTTGGTGGCGGTCAACGCCCACCCCACAGTAGATGAGCTGAGTGCAGCACTGGGGTTGACGCTTTTGCTTAATAAACTCGACAAGCACGCCACAGCCGTCTTTAGTGGGGATGTGCCAACGGCAGTGGGCTTTTTGGAGCCAGAGCATACCTTTGAGAGCACGGTGGATAGTCTGCGAGATTTCATCATTGCCCTTGATAAGGAAAAGGCCGATCATTTGCGCTACAAGCTCGATGGCGACCTCGTTAAGATTTTTATCACGCCATACCGCGCAACGATTAGCCAGAGTGATTTGGAATTTAGCCAGGGTGATTACAATGTGCAGTTCGTTGTGACGATCGGTGTGCGCAGCGAGGATGACCTTGACCCAGCGCTCAAGGGGCATGGCCGTATCCTGCGCGAGTCGCCAGTGGCAGCGCTGCACATCGATGCGCCAGGTACGCTGGGCAATATCGTCTGGACGGATCCTCAGGCTAGCAGCTATAGTGAGCTCGCGGCAAGCCTCGCTCAGGGCTTTGATAATACGGATGATGAGCAGCCGCTCTTGGATAAGCATATTGCCACGGCCTTTTTGACCGGTATTGTAGCGGCCACCGAACGCTTTAGCAACGAAAAGACCACCTCGCGTGTTATGACCCTCGCCGCGCAATTGATGAGTGCTGGCGGTGACCAGCAGCTGATTGCAGCCAAGCTCGCCGAGGCCAAGCAGCTCGCTGCAGGCCCAATGCCTGCTAAGCCTGCCAGCAAGAAGCCTGCTCAGGCAAATAACAAAGATAAGTCACTCGTCATCTCGCACAACGCTGAGGCTGGAAAAAAAAAGTTAAGCCAGACCGACGCTGACGAAGCTGAGCTGGCTCAGCAACTGGCCAAGAATAATCCACAGCCCGAGCCCGCGCCAGCCCCGCGCCGCTCATCAGGACGCAACAGCAGCGCTGAGCCATGGCGTCAGCCCATTGAGACACCACTCAATGAGCCGAGCCTAGGTGGCACGCTTAATGCTACCACCAAGCAAGCGGCTGATGACAAGCGCCGCGAGCGCGAGAATGGCCGCAATAAGACCATCCTCTCGCACAAGGGTGGGCGCTACCTCGACAGCGACGATACACCAGGTAGCCAAGCGCCGCTCAATGCTGCCACGGCAGCACTTGATCACGAGCCAACCGTCCCCAATGTGAATGACATGCCACGTGTGCCGATGGCTCACAACGACGACATCCTTCCGCCGCCAACGGGCAAAGAAACCCTGGCCGACCTCGACGCCAAGCACCGTGCCGCGCCAGCTGATGATGCCGAAGGGCCAGCCTTGCCACCGCTGCCACCAATGCCAGATTTCTCCAGCTTGCCACCATTGCCACCAGGTGTGCCACCGCTGCCTGGCCCTGATGCCGATAACCCCATGGCCCAGCTCGATGCTGCACTCCAGTCTGAGGCTAAGGCCAAGAAAGACCAAGCCAACCCATCGCAATTCCACGTACCGGAGAAGTAAGGGGCTGCTGGCTTTTGCCGCTAAACGAGAAACGACAAGATAAACCGGCCATGTTTGGCCGGTTTTAATATGAAATACTGGACTGGACAGGTAATGAGCGAGAAACGTATGTGGTTGCCTTCAACCAGACCCCTCACGTATTGGAAATGTACATGAGTGCAGGTGACATCGACTCTATTTACGAATCCAACTGTTCGTCGGAGGGAGCCTGTTCCCGTGAGAATCCCAGCTGTATAGCAGTCGCAAGAGCGTCCGCTGCTAGTTTGTCGTTGACCTCACGTGCAGATTCTATCGATATGCCATAATGTTTAGCCGTCTCTTCGTCGAGCTGTACTGTCGCAGCATCTCTTTCTGACGTTTCTGGTGTTTTGTCTTGATTGTGACTGTGTGATCCGAATGTTTCCATACCAACGGATCCTTCTAAATCTTACTATGCTAGTATCTTGAGAATTACACACTATATACTATTTGTCAACGTCTCCTGTGGTACTGTCATGCAAGAGAAGCATACCAACTGAGGACCGATACAATCTCATAATCTTTATCATCATGCTATACTAACCACATGACACACCAAACACCTGATTCATCATACGATCGCATTCTCCATATCGACAAGCCAGCTGGTATGACGAGCTTTGGGGTGGTGGCGCGGGTGCGGCGGGTGCTGAGCCAGCAAGCTGGCAAAAAGGTGAAGGTGGGGCACTGTGGTACGCTTGACCCCTTTGCGACGGGTCTTTTGCTGCTGGTGACGGGCACGGAGTGCCGCAATGCCATGCGCTATACCAAGCTCGACAAGACGTACGAAGCGACGATTATCCTGGGTCAAACCAGCACCACAGGCGACCCAGAAGGGGAGATAGCGCCCTATCTGCCAGAAGATACCAAGCTGCCTATCACACCGCCATCACGTCAGCAGCTCGATGCAGTACTGCAGCGCTTTACTGGCCAGATTCGCCAGCGGCCACCGATCTTTAGTGCCATTAAGATCAACGGCCAGCGGGCCTATAAACTCGCGCGTGATGGTAAAGAAGTGGAGTTGCCAGAGCGCACCATTACGATTTACTCGCTGGAGGTGCTGGAGTATCAGTATCCACGGCTCGTTATTCGCACGCGGGTGAGCAGTGGCACATACATTCGCAGCCTGGCGGTGGATATTGGCAGGCAGCTTGGCACGGGGGCGTACTGCGCGGCGCTGCGGCGCACAGCGATTGCTGATTGGCCGGTGGCACAGGCGCAGCAGCTGCAGGATTTTGGAATTGTTGATTAGCCATACACAATAAAATAAAGAAGCGAGGAATACCGATGAACATCACGCTACACACTGGCACGACCACCGCAACTATCACCACAAGTGGCGCGTATATCACCAGCCTGGCTGACGAGTATGGGGATGTATTCTACCCACTGCAGCAGCTCACGACCTCTGATGGCGAGCGCAAAACGCGCGGTGGCTGCCATGTCTGCCTACCCAACTTCGGCCCGGGCGGGGCGAGTGGCCTGGCGCAGCATGGCTTTGGCCGCACCAGCCAGTGGCAGGTGGTGGAGCACACCAGCGACCGGGTGGAGCTCATACTGAAGGGGAGTGATGCTTATGCTGGGCTGGAGTCTCGCTTGGTGTATACAGTGGCGGAGCACCAGCTTGCAATGCAGCTCACACTGGTGAATGTTGGCGAGGAGGAGCTTCTCGTGGCACCAGCCTTCCACCCGTATTTTGCGTATGATGGCACACTCGTGCTGGATGGCCAGTCGCTCACCGACCTTGCGCCGCTCGCCGATACGATCTTTGTTGATGGGCCCACGCGCCAGCTTGCGACGGGCCGGCGCACCATTACGCTGCAAAGCGAGGAATTACCTCGCTGGGCGGTTTGGACGGATGAGTTGGGCCCATACCTCTGTGTTGAGCCAACGCACAGCGGCAACTCCTTCGCCGATAACCCAGCTCACGCTGCAGCGCTGGCACCGGGGCAGACGGTGCGGTATGGCGTGCGGGTGGGGTGGTGAGTCTGCTGCGAGAAGCAGTAGAGCTCTGAGACCAGGATAGCCTCAAGTTGACACCACCACCCAATAATGGTTATAGTGGAAGGATGAACCACAACATACCACCAGGATCATCCGAGTATCATACCAATGGGGAATTCCAGGCTTCGCCGGAGAGTCTTAATGGGCTGCTGGCAAAGGCGTGGGATGTGCTGTATCACTACGGTGAGCCGTTCGAAGAGCCGCCAGGAGACCCATCATATTGAGATACGTGGCACAAAGGGTAT
>CALICZ010000051.1 GCA_938049075.1 uncultured Candidatus Saccharibacteria bacterium | reverse complement strand
TTCTTGCATCTTTGAACGCCTCACAAGCTGCGTCTATGTCGGCCTGTGTCAGTGTTTTAGCCTTACGTTTGGCATAAAGGTTCTGGCAAGCCTCGTAGAGTTTGTCGGTCTTGTTGGCCAAATCCTGATAGGTTGGCTTGATGACTGCCTCCAAATAGTTGGCAACCACCTTACCCATTGCCGTCTTTTCGGCATTCGAATTGGCGTCACTTTCAACCTTTTTCAGGTTGTTCTGCTGCTCTTCTGTGAGCAAATCGTTCTGCAACACTTCCTCATCGTCGCTACTGCTGCATGAGAATAAGCCCGTTGTCAGTGCTCCTGCAAGGAGGAACATGGCAAATCTTATTACTTTTTTCATTGTAATCTGTCTTTTATTGGTAGTATAAATGTTAGTTATGAATGTGTTCTTATAAGAAGAAACCCTCGTAAGCGATTCCTATATTGACTGAAGGTTCATCATTATATCCGCTTTTCAGCTTGCGATAATGATACTCTGCTTTAATCGCTATCTGTGGAACTGGGTGATAATTAACGCCACCTGCGAAGATAGTTTTATTGGTCCATTGCTTCGTTGTCCCGTGAACATAGGAGTCATAGTTTTCAATATGTCCGAAGATATAAAGCTTTTGGTTGTCTGAACGAAGCTTTTTGATTTGCGAAAAGACGTCATAACCGGCCTCAAGCATCATGGCCATGGCATGGCTACCGAAGTATTTTCCGTTGCCCGACTCATAGGGTTTTACATACTGCACATTGGGATAGGTCAACTGTGAGATTTCCTTGGCATGACTCACATAACCGTAGTCAACATTGCCGCGTGCCACCCAATTATAACGCTTGAAAGTGAAGTCAAGACTTCCTAAATAAACATTTCCTTTAATCTTTTTCTTTGCACCTCGCTCCATATCATGAGGCACATTGTTGTGCATCGACTGGCCAAAATAGCCGCTCACACCGAGGCGAAGCCCGGGAAGCGTGTAGTTGTCTACACGGCCAAGGAAGCCATATTTGTTGGCCACCTCAAACTCAAACGGGCTCGACGTGCCCCCTTGTATCCAATTCGCGCGGCTAAAATGATAAGCGTCCAAGCCGGCCACCATCTGTGCTTCATAGCGAAAATCGCCCAAACGTCCCCACAACGACACACCCGTTTGATGCCATGTGCTGGGCAAAATGGTGTTTTCGCCTTCCGGACGATACACCGTAAAGAAGTTCAACGGCTCATGATGGGCGTTGACCAAGCCAAACGGTACCACAATATGACCGGCTCGCACGTTGAAAGCACGGCCGAATGTCTTTTGAAGCCAAAACTGTTCCAACTCCACTTCGCCGCCTTTCTCGGTCTCATGTTCAAACTCAATGGCCTCGTCGGCTTCATATTCAATGGCCGAACCCGAGCCACCATGCTCAAATTCAATCTCAGTTCCCATCGTCCAGCCCTTGCCAAAGTCATAACCTAAATAGATAACGGCATGTGGAATGTCGAATCTTCCATGGCTGGGATCTTTCTTATAATTACGGGGCGTGGTGTAACGATTGCCACTATCGCTATAGAAATTGCGCGAATAGGCCGCTTCGCCATAACCTCCCACACTAAATTTGTTACCCTTTGCGTGATTCATCACCGAATCGGCAGCATTCACTTGCGCACTCGCACCTATAGAAACGCTCGCCATCAGGATGCTCAATGCCATCTTGTGCTTCATTTGCTTCATCTATGCTTGTCTGTTACCTTTATTATAAAAAGAAAAAAGTGCAGACTATCGGATTGTGAACCCAGTTCCAAAAAGACGACAGTGCAAAGACCGTATATGCGTTTCTTTCGAGAAGTTGCCGAGAAAACAATCCCCACTGCACTTATTTGCCTGCAAAGTTACACGAAATAAAGGTAGCAAACAATACCTAAAAATAATGAAAAAGCGTGGCCCTCATTTTCATCGTTTTTAGGTATTGCACAGCCAAAAAATAGCGCGTACTTTTGCAACCGTAGTCGGAAAACGGCTCACAAACAATAAACATAATTTTAAAAGAAATAAAAATGAATTCAACTTGTATTGTTTACGGATCATCAACTGGCACCTGCCAGGATCTCGCTTCACGCATCGCAACCAAATTAGGCGTTGACAGTTCTAACGTTTTCGATGCCGGAAGCATCTCGGCCGAGCAATTAAACGGCTTTCAAAACCTCATCCTCGGCACCTCAACATGGGGCGCAGGCGAGATGCAAGACGATTGGTATGAAGGCGTAAAAGCACTGAAAGCAGCCGACCTCACCGGCCTAGAGGCAGCGACAAACCTCGACTGGCTGGCAATCGACGGCAACAAGGTGAAGAGCCTTGCACCACTAGCAAAACTGACGAAGCTGACTTCGCTGACAGCGTATTCTAACCAGATTGAGTCGCTCGACCCGATCGCTGGCCTGGCGAATCTCAAGCTTGTGATGGTCTCGGGTAATCCAATTGCCTCGACCAAGCCGCTTGCTAAGCTTGCACAGCTCAAGCGAGTCGCACTCTCGGGCAAAGATGGCTTTGTGCTAGACATTGCCGACGTTGCAGCCAGCAAGGGTAGTCTGGAGTCGCTCTCGCTCTACGACTACAGCCGTAAGGCTACGCTGACCAACGGCAGCCAACTAGCTGAATTTGGCGGCCTTAAAAAGCTTCGCCTCACAGGTGTCAAGCCAAATGCTGCCGACAGCGCCGCCATTGGCAAGCTCAAACTCGAACAGCGCCACATAGACTAGGTTCCTCCCCATCAGCCAAGTCTGGTAGCGTACATAAAAAGCCGAGCAGGATTGCTCGGCTTTTTTGATGGCAAAACTATGTTGAGAACCAAGTTATCTCACAAATGTATTACTATAAAGGTATGGTTTTGGGTAGTTTGTTTCATAGCTTAGAGCGCAGCTAACGTCCGTATACAGATATGAGAAGGCCTGCTTACCGCAAACGCTCTAAATGGCCAGCAGAAAGCGCAGAGGAGCTTTCTATAACGAGATTAGGTAGAAGAAAGAGAGGGAGGCTGGAGGCTCTGCGATAGTAGTCAAGAAGTTGCAGGTCTGTTTGAGGGGGAGATAAACCCATATATGGTATAATACACAAGGCAAAAACAAAGGAATGCAATTAAGGAGCACCCAAGTATGAAAGAAAAGCATATGCAAACCCTCGGATGGGTCGCAACAGCAATGTCGGTGATGATGTATGTGTCATACATTCCACAAATCGTGGGCAACATGAATGGGCACAAAGGTGACTTCCTTCAGCCAGCAGTCGCGGCAGTGAACTGTACGTTGTGGGTGATCTATGGCCTATGTAAAGAGAAGCGCGACCTGCCGTTAGCTGCAGCTAACTTGCCTGGGGTTATCTTTGGCCTGATTGCAGCGACGACGGCACTTATGTAGTGGCTATTAGTGTGTCGAAAAAAGATTGTTCGGTACAACTCTTGCGACCTAGCTCGCTAGCTGTTGACCAATATTTATTATACTATACTAGCTCTGTAAAAAGCTGCTTAATCTAGTTAAAGGGCTTCTTGAGGCAAAGATTTGTCGTTGTCGTCAATTGAGTCGAGCATTCTTTGTATCCGGTCATGATATTCTGGATCATTCATTTCTTTCAACACCTGACGATGATCTTCTAGTAATGCTGGGGATATGGGGTATACGGTAGGTATAGCAACAACTAGATCTGAGCTGCTTCTTGAAAGGCCATACGCCACGTCGTGACCTACTTGCCCTATGGCCCAATAGCGATTAGGCTCTGTTAATCTTTTGTACCTCTCTAGCTTTCGTGCCGATCGGCGTTCGCGAGCCTCTGTAATTAGTTCTGTTACTCGTGAAGCTAGTGCCCCAATAGCACGTGCACCTTTAGGTGGGGGGTGATTTCGCCAGTAGGCTCGAGCTGGCTTGGCTGTGGAGGAAATTGCTCATGCATAGTGTATCAATTATACCATATATTAGCGAAATGCGCCGCCTGATGCACAAGGTCGCACGACAGCACCGTGCGACCTTGTTGCAGGACAACACGCGCGAAAACCGGGATGCCCAAGTGGACTGCCCGGTCACCAACACCGTCTGCAACGACGAAGCGCTCACCAGTGGTGGTGAGCGCTTCGCATCCTCAACAAACAACCCAGGGCACAGTACTCATGTCCTAGGTTTGGGTAAGGCTATCGTGGTACACTCGGCGCGATTCGAACGCACGACCTTTGGCTCCGCAAGCCAACGCTCTATCCAGCTGAGCTACGAGTGCATACCTGGGAAACAAATGTTGCCCAGACCAAACTATAAGGTGCACTGGATGATACCAGATCGCTTATTATTGTAGCACAGAGGTACGCTGAGGGCAAGACACCGCGGCCAAAACTACTACTGCAGCCGCAGGTAAATAATTAGCCGCTCAAGTAAGTCGGGCTTGCGCTCGCTCATTGGGAGGTGAGAGGCGATGAGATCAACCAGCTGTTCGCCCACGTCCTCAGGGAAGTACATGACGATGGGCATGGCGAAGCGCTTGCGCGGGATAAGCGTAATCCAATTCTGCGTGGGTTTGGCAGTGACGCTAAAGGAGCGGAAGGTATCGTACGAGTAGGCGCGCTGGCCTACCACCACCTCGGCGTGGCTGGCGCTGTAGTTTAGCAAAGCGGCTGGCCGCTGCAGCGAGACGATCAACGCCACCGCCATGATGGGGATAAGCAGCGCAAAGGTGTAGGACTTAAACAAAAAGATCGAAATTGCGAAGAGTACCACCACAACCACACCAAAAATAACATACCAGCCACGGGGGCGAGTGGTGTCATTTACCTCGCGCTCTTGCCAGATGAGAAGTGGCTCGGTGGGATCGGGGAAGGGCGAAACCTGCGACGAATTGCTATTGGCCTCACTCGGCCCACGGCGAATCTCGAGCGGTGGATTGGGCTCATCTGCGGCCTGCGTATCAGCACGAGCGATGCGCGATGGGTCGGCTGCATCTGAAGCTGATGACTGATTGAATTGCGATGGCTGCATATGTTTAGTATAGCATAGAACACTGGCGAAAGACGATGGTTTGGAATGTGTATTAATGTAGAGAAATCTATAGAAATAGCATCAGAATTGTCTCATCAGTGCACCCTGTGGGTTAGACTTGCGACCCCTAGCCTACTATTGAAGAGTCGACGGCGTACAACGATCCTCCGTATTGTACTTCGACAAGTTTGGCTTCAAGCCCTCTAATAGTGCCCATGATTTCAAATTGCAGATTAATCATAGCCCCACGCTTATCTTCCATTTCACCAGTGTCTATATTAGCGTGAGTATAGTCATTCAAATAATCAAGTAGCTTCTCGTGCGAAGCGATTTGCGCGCGCAGATATTCAACTCGCTTTTGGAATAATTTCCTTTTGCTCTGGACTTCCTT
This sequence comes from uncultured Candidatus Saccharibacteria bacterium, assembly GCA_938049075.1. GTDB lineage: Bacteria > Patescibacteriota > Saccharimonadia > Saccharimonadales > Saccharimonadaceae > Saccharimonas. The sequence continues at coordinate 2,992 of CALICZ010000051.1, read as the reverse complement.
ATACAAATCAGTTGGAAGCGGAACCTCGATAGTGCTACCGTCAGATGCAGATTTGCTAGTGATAAAATACTGGAGGGTGTCTGTAGTGTTGGGTTTTCGCAATTTCTTTGCTAGCTGTCGAGCAGCCCATGCAATCCCGCCGACTTTTGTCGGTGAGTCAACAGCTTCGTGATCAATAGCTGTTTGGTCAGCCCTGTCCAATGTATCAACTGGTGTTTCGCTAGCATCTAAAGCCTCTGGCTGTACATTTACCTCATGATGTTCGCATAAATTGCACGCTGTAGACCCAATACCAGAGACCGCGTCTATTTGCGTTTCTTCACGCTCTATTGCTTCTGGGGGGGGGTTGGTTCAAAAGAAGCTTGCTCTGGAGTGTAAGGTTGCTGAGTAGGGTATTCAAATGTAGACATTGTGTAGGAGCCTTTTAATTATTTAGATTTATAGTATACAACAATATAGAATTATGCAATAGGGATGAGAGGTTTTGCAACTACAATTTGTGATGGGCAACATTACTTTTATAAAGCAAAACCCCCGGCAATACACTTACTACCGAGGGTTCGAGTAAGCATGAAATGGCGGAGAGAGTGGGATTCGAACCCACGGTAGGGGGTGCCTACGCCGGTTTTCAAGACCGGTACCTTCAACCACTCGGTCATCTCTCCAGTCTCGCTTATTATAGCATGAGATGAAGCAAGGCAAAAGATGAGGGTTGTTAATCGATATATACTACAGAGAGGCTACTGCCAAAATAACCTGTTATCCAAACGGCTGATGAGCCACCACCACAGCAATAACCTGCTGTGCGCCAGCAGTGCGGAGGCAGCGCGAAGCATAGCGGATCGTCGCGCCTGTTGTAGAAATATCATCGATAAGGCAATAAGTGACCTCTGATGACAGTGTACGCGAGCAGGTAAATGCCTGGCGGGCTTGCTGCTGGCGCTGGGCACGGCTACTCCCCAGTTGCACACTGTGTTGAGCGCGTGTCAGGACTGGCTGGCAGGGCAGCCCACGCAGCCGGGCAAAGGCCTGGGCCAGCAACCGGCAGTGGTCATACCCGCGCTGGCGCTGATGGGCTGGAATGGTCGGGATAGGCACAATGATGGTATCCGCCGGTAGCGGCGGCGTGACGGCGTCGAGCAAGTCTGCGAGGGTGTGCTGAGCCGCCTGGGCGCGCTCAAACTTGTAGCGGTTTATCAGCTGCTCCAGCGCACCCTCACGCTGCAGGGCGCACCACGCAGCTGCGTAGGGCAGGGAGCAGGTTTGGCACTGGCCAGACAGGGTAGGCTGGCCGCACTCGAGGCAGCGGTAGAGTGGGGCGCGGATGATGTCTTTTTTACAATTATCACAGAGCAGTGTCCCTGTGATGTTGCACCCACAACAGGTATGCGGGGCAAGGAGGTTAGCAAGGTAGGTCGGTATTGTGATTTTTACACTCATGAGGCCTCTCCGGTTGATTATACGCCATCGATTAGCTATAATAAATCCAGACTGTTGTCGAAATGGTAATTTGTGCATTAGCAAAAGAAAGTATGTGGAGGAAATTATGGCCCGGAGTCAAGATGATGATCTTTTGATCGGTGATGAACTTGCGGCAGCGTTTTTGGAGGGTGATGACTCGCTCGCACCAGCTGCGCCAACTCACCAGCCGATGAATCACGCCCAAGCAAACCCAATGCCTGCCCAGAGCCAGCAGAGCCAAACGTCGCCGTGGGGCGAAGAGCCTGCTCAGAGTGAGGAAGACTACACTGGCCAATTGGCTGTGGACGTGTACGAGACCGAGACACAACTGGTGGTGAAGGCCCGCACCGCTGGAGTGAACCGTGAGGAATTGGATGTGAAGATCAACGACGGGCTCTTGACGATCGTTGGCACGCTGAGCAGTGGTGACGACACCGTAGCTACCAAATGGCACAACCAAGAGTGCTACTGGGGTGAATTTAGCCGTACGCTGGAGCTGCCCGTAACAGTACGCGAAGATGAGACGACTGCTGTGCTAAAGGATGGTGTGCTGACCATCACCTTTGAGAAGGTTAAGCAAGAGCAGGCCAAGAAGATCCCGATCCTCTAGGGAAGGGAAATACAGGCTTTAAAATGATGACCCCGCTGGTGCGGGGTTGTTTTGTGGTGTGAGAAGTGGGTAATGCGAGCCTTGAGGCCTCTTATGGTATCTAGTTATATGTTCTCAATTTCATTTAGCAGAGCGTGAATATTGGTAGCAGAAGGTCATCATTTAGTATTAGCGCTGAGAGGCTAGTGTTCTCGAGGAAGCTTTTGTAATAACTGTAGGAGAAATGGCAGTGAGGAGAAGGGCAAGGTGCTTGGGCTAGATATAGCTCATGCGAGAGGTGGCGAAAGTAGTGGGGTGTAATGATTTTGTAAAACGGCTCTATTAGAGTATATAGTTGAAGAAGCTAAGAATACTAGAAACTTCCCAAAACATCTCCTGAATGGTGCGATGGCTTATTATGAGGTTTCTGAGTGTAAAGTATAATGAACGCAGTGTGATGATGATTCTCCAGCCAGGGTGAAATGGAATAGCATGGCTAGTGCTACGCAAAAACAGTCAGCACTAGATGCCATCAGCAATAGACAGACTTTCTTGTGTAAGTGTCGTCGAATATATCCTCAACAAAAGATACCACCCTGCGAGAGGGTGGTATAAGAGAGCCAATGAAGAAAGGTGGGTTGTGCTATTGCCCTTGGTTGGCACCGATATTGACGACTACGAAGTTAACCAGTGCGTAAGCGATGATCGCGACGACAAGGCCAACGATGGCGTACATGATGGTATTTTTTGCACCTTGTACGGCATTGGAGTCACCATTTGACACGGTGTAGCGCACGCCACCAATCACAATCATGATGACGGCGACCGCGCCAACGATGAAGAGAATCACGTTGACGACTGTTTGGAAAATACCAGTACCTTCAGTACAGCCCTCTTTTTCAGTTCCGAAGAGACAGCTTACCTGGTCACTTCCATGTGCAG
>CALICZ010000050.1 GCA_938049075.1 uncultured Candidatus Saccharibacteria bacterium | reverse complement strand
AATATGCTACGCGTAAGAGACATAGCGTGTACGCGACAAAGCGGGCGCTATCATAGCACAATGCAGTGCCCGCAGGCAGATACTATGCGAAGTAAGATGGAAGGTGTAATAATTGGCAATATGCTCATGTCTTTTAAAAATTCTTAAGCGACACTTATTCCTAGCTACTTACTATATCAACTATGTCGAAGTGGCTTGCATCTATTTTTACATACAGTAATAACAGAATATACACATGTTTCTATAGCGCAAAAATGAGGCTATAGGACACGACATAGGGCGGAAGGAAGACGATCAACTGCTATAGCGAAGTATCGTGCAGCGCGGCAGGCTTGTTGCTCTATATTTTATACCAAACAAAAAATGCAAAATAGCTAAAGATATGTAAGGTATACAAAAAATAAGCGATATGCAAAATATGAATATGCTAAGCAGAACCGTTGCAGAAAAAGGTGGCTGCATGCATACCAAATAGGTATTAGGTATGCATGAGGATGTCATATGCATCCACGCTCTAGATATACAGAAATGCCTGTTATAAGCGCTGTAACGTGCTAAACCCTAGATAGATAAGGGAATTAGGCTATATGAGCATTATGTCAAGCATCTGTGGCCCCTCAGAAGGCAGATAGACCATTGTTTGTCGTTGATAGAAGAAAATGAGGCTGTGTATATGGTGTATAGATCACAACATAGATCTGTTGTAAAAACTAGAGTAGTGTGAGAGAGTAAATTGAGATTGTGTTGTATAAAATACACAATATTGTTGACGGTAAGAGATAGAAAGCGAAATGTGATATATACAACGATGTATGTTAGAAGCAAACATGCCATATGTATATAAAAAACAACATGCAGAATTACAACGAAATAAACTCGAAAACAAGGGAGATAAAGCGACAAGCCTACAACGTTGTGGATAATAATATACATTGTACATATAACAACAATTGATTTTGTGTATCGTAAAAGAAATAACAGGGGTAAATCAGACAATGTTGTTAAAATCATAACGCATATAAAATAAAAAGTATGCTAATGAATAGCAGAGGCAGACAATTCTTTGCGGAGCATACTGGTGTATGATGGAGATCATCTCACCAGTGTATTAGCTACTTTGAGGTGATGGTTGGGACAGATGTAGAGCTTGTTGTGTACCATCTATAATAATGGTATGCTAGCGACATGAAGAACAACACAATTTTACGCATTGGTGCTGGCGCGGCGTTTGTGGCGCTGGGTGGAATATTATTAAGTGAGAGCTTTGGCGTGCAATTTCATTACTGGCGGGAGTTTTGGTATGGTTTGTGTGCGCTTGGATTTATCATGGTTGGTGTGCTCACACTGCGCAATCGCAATTGGCTGTGGGGAGCGCTTTGGATAGCGATTGGTCTGACAATTGGAGCAAATGCATTTTTGCATAACAACGTTAATATTTGGCGGGTATTTTGGCCGCTGGTGCTGATCGCGATTGGCCTGACGATTATTTTTAATTTGTCGCAGCGCCAGCGCCGTATCGCAAAAAAATCGTCGGACGATAATATGGTTGCCTCCTTCTCGGGCAACACGCGCAAGATAAAAGGCGAATTTGCAGGAAACTCTCTCTCGGCGGCGTTTGGTCAAGTGGATCTCGACTTGCGCCAAGCCAAGATAGAGGATGGTGCGGTGATTGATATTTTTGTTGTGTGTGGTGGCATTAATATTATTTTTCCAGATAATGTCATCGTCAAGACGCAGGTCACCAGCATCCTTGGTGGAGTAGACGACAAAACCAATGCCGCCAAGAGTGCAAAAAAGACTGTCTACATTCGCGGCGACTGCGTCCTCGGTGGGCTCGAAATTAAATAATTAGAAAAACAATAATTCGCTACAACACGCTTCTTGATAACAACGAGAAGCGTGTTTGTTTTTGTGTCGAGATAGTGCAGGCAGCAGAATGCGGGTTGAAGCTGATGCGATAGTAGGCTACTCGATCTTCAACTTCGTACTTGGCTGAAATATTTTTCTGGTATCATTATTAACTAGCCAACTATATATTTGTTATATGCGGTTGATAAAATTTCTCACTGCCGTATTACTCATCATCACATGTCAATTGTGTCGTTGTGATGTGAGGGTGGCCTGGCAATGTGCGGCAATGTTTTCGATTTTTTATATGCGCCAATCGGCGAGGATTGAGG
>CALICZ010000049.1 GCA_938049075.1 uncultured Candidatus Saccharibacteria bacterium | reverse complement strand
GCGCTTCATTGACGTTGAAGAGGTGAGAGGTTCGAATCCTCTATTGCCCACCATTTCGGTCTATTTGCCAGTGCACCATGTCGGTCTGTAAGGTGCGCTGGCGCGAAAGCACTTACTACTACAGTAAGTGCTTTTTGTTATGACAAAGCCTCGCCAATATTGCTTCGCTCCCCGCCCACACCACAAACTTGCAAAACGCAAGCCTTGATGCTACGCTAAAGGCATGACACGAACAGCTTACAAACGCTCAGCCTGCCCCATTAGCTACAGTCTCGACCTTTTTGGCGACAAATGGACACTCCTTATCATGCGTGACGTGCTGCTCTTTGGGCGCTGCTACTTCCGCGAGTTTGCACGCGATGAGCGCATTGCGAGCAACATTTTGGCCGATCGCTTGGCGCGGTTAGAATCGGCTGGCTTGCTTGATAAGCAACGCGATCCACTCCAAGGCAATCAATACATTTATAGCCCAACAGACAGCAGCTGGCAGCTTTTGCCGCTGCTCGTCGAACTGCTCTTTTGGGGTGCGTGCGCCGATCCGCACGCAGCTGTGAGTGACGACTATCGCACTACCATTGCCCACGAAAAAGATTTGCTCAAACAAGAAATAATGCTTGCCGCAAAAACGGGCACCTTCGTCGATTACTACCACAACACCATGGGTATACAGAGGTAGAACCTCTCGCAAAAATTGATATATAGCAGAAATACATAGTACATTTTGGTTGCAAATTGCAAGTGATTTACTCTCCTTAGTATAGCTGCTTCTCCTCATAAGCCTACCCATCTCACTCACAAAGATTACTACTTTATGAATCGTAGCAAAAAATATTCATATAATCGCATGTCAGGCAGTCACATATCATTCACCCATAAACACCTCACCATCCTCATATTTGATTCTCGCTACGAGCCCTTGATTCATCGCATCACTTGTATATTGCAAGCAAGATAGTAAGCTACACTACAATCTATTTGTTGATTAATTATGAACACAATACGCACATATTCACGCACTACGTTACACTTACCTAGCTCACCTACACAGCCTGAGGGATGGCTTATATCCTCACTAAACTCACATATTAGTCATACAATATAACGCACATGCTTCAATACTATATACCATCTATCCACCCGTATCCAACAGCCTAGCGCCGCATACGCCTCTCTCTCCATTTTTTCTCATACAGCGTGGTAACTAATTTGCCTACCAACTCTCAACTCTACAGCAGGGAGTAACCAGCAGAGAGATACTTGCCCCACTACTTTCAAGAATGAAGGAGAAACCAGTGCCAATATATAAATAATCGGTATGTATATTCATACTACGGTTATACTCACCATCCCTGTATAATTGAGAACTCTTCCATTTCAAGCCATCGTACCTTTCGAAACGTACCCCAACCGAGCGATCCATTATCCTTTTAGAGTACTTATCCTCCCCTATAGCACAACTTCAACAGGGTACATCTGTAGTTCTTTGACCAATATTCATCCACACCAGGCTATTAGTTATCCACATTGCACATGGCCATTTTACTGCTCATCATATGCGTGTGGTGATATAACGCATACATAGTTCTCATTTGTATTTTGGTATTTTTGTATTATAACAGTTGTTTTTATAAACTGACCTCTGTAAAATCTACCAGAATGCCCTACTCACATTGCCACTATGAACCCTACAGACCGCTCATTCTTGGCGCTATAACCCCAAGACGACCCTGCTCTGAGTTGGCGAATCAATAACTCAGCGGCATCAATAACACACATGCCAGTTCCCTTCTCGCAAGGTTAATGAAGCGATGCTACGCTTTATTGAACCCCCACAGACAAAGCAGAGACATAAGAGGTCCGTACACACAAGAGATGTGAACGAAATACCACTGATGAACGACCTTCTAGCGCCAGAGTCTTACCTACTCCTCAGTACCACCCCTCCTCTCTCAGTCTTCAGCGGGGCATAAATCTGCCGCAAAGTCCTGCCAGACCACCCGTCAACATGAGAAATTCTACTCTAAGCACCGCAGCTCTTATAGCCCCAGCCAAAGACGACAGAGAATATAAGATAGCTGACACTCTACGCTCCAATCCACACCAACATAATAACCGGCCATTCTCTGGCCGGTTACACATAAGCTAGTTCGCTTCGCAAAAGCGTACAGGCATTATTCTTTCTTACGCTGCTTTTTAGCGGCTTTTTGGGCTTGTTTGGCGGCTTTGGCGCGGTCGCGCGAGCCGGCTGTAGCCTTAATTGTTACGTCAAATTTGTCAAGATAACGACCAAACGCCAGGTGCGTCTGGGCATTAAAGGCACCAATCGCACTAAAGCAAATGGACGTGACGGGCATAAGAATCCACTGCGCCACCATGGCAAAGCTGCGCCGGCGCTTGTAGCGCTCGGGGCGGGGTGGCAACATTTTGAGCATCAAGAAGACGGTGATAAAGATACCGATCATCGCGAAGCGCTGCAAATTGCTAATCACCTCAGGCAGCATATGCACCGCATAACTGCGTGATGATTCTTGGTTGATCAACAGTGGCACCCACCCACCAAAGGTGACCAAAAAGGACATCACTGCCAATGTGACATGCCCATCGAGCAAGCGTATGAAGCGGGCAAACACTTCAGCAAATGGCACATTGCGCCGCCGCGTAAAGGTGCGCATTGCCACATATGGGATATCCGACGCGCCGTAGCTCCAGCGTCGGAGCTGCTTAAACTGCGCTACCACTGTCCCCCAGAAGGTGTTGTCCATCACGGCATCTTGGTAGATAGGCACATGGATGGGCAAAACACTGTAGTCTCCCGCAAAGTAGAAGTAGCTGCGCCAGTATTGATGGCCATCTTCCACAATGCTGCGTGTGCTCCAGAAGTTCATCTCCACCAGCGCGTCCATTGGCTGTGAGTGCGAGGCAAAGTTGCGCAGTGTGTGGGGGCGCATACTGCTGATGATCGTCCAGAAGGAGTTACCCGTCGCAATCACCCGCATCGGCGCTGGGGCATCCCAGATGTTACCGAAGTATAGTGCAATCGGCTGGTACGACAAACGCTTGCGCTCGGGGTGAACGATATACTCATACGCCACATAGTCGAAGTATGATGGATATGGGCGGTTGTCGCTGTCGAGCGTAGTGATCATCACATCACTGTAGGCAATTCCCTGCTCGTCGCAATAGCGCTGGAGCTGCTTACCAGCATAGGTGATGTTACCGCCCTTACCAATCACCTCATCAGGCATGTCCTTAGGGTGCATGATAGTCTGGAAGGTGAAGAATACATCGCCATACTCCTGCTGGAGGCGAGCGGCTGTGCGGGCAATATCCACCCCACCACGCTCCTCGTAAGCAAGAACGAGGATGATCTGTTTATTGTTGTATGTCGTATTCTTGACCGACTCAATGGTGGGTTGCAAGACGTCATACGACTCGTTGTACGCCGCCACAATCACTGCTTGGTAGAGCTGCGATGGTCGCGGAAAGCTCGCTGGGTCGGCCGCCATAAGGCGGAGATTCTCGCGATGCTCTTGGGCGTGAAATTCGCGCTGATGACGCCTAGGCAGTGGCTGCTGCTGGATGGCAGCATAGCTTGCTACTGGATCTTCGAGCTGCTCCAGGCGCTGCCGCCAGTTGACTATCTGCGCCTTCTCCAGCTGGTGGTGGCCCGTTAGAGTGCGGTAGGCAATACCAACCGAGCGGACAATCACACTCATCACCAAGACAAGAAGGTAGATAGACGCCCACAGTGGATTGATCAAAGACAAAATGATAAACAAAATCAGCATCCCATAGCTGAGGAATGCTGGGAGAATTTCAAATAATCGGTAGAGGAGAGTGCGCTTGCCCATGGGCAGCTCGAGATCGTTGTGGTTCATTTATCGATACGCCAGGTGCATTACTGCTAATCCATACGAGGCAGCAACCAGCAGCACCAATACTGCTGCCGCCCCTACAAAAAGCGCTGTCTGGCGGCGCTGCAGGCTATACAGCTTAACCATCAGGCCAATGTGCACCACCATTACCAGCGCACCAAACAACACAAAACTGAGTAAATAATACCAATAGCTCTTATAAAAATGTGCCTCGCCAAAGGCGGTGTAGCGCACATAAACCTGCACATCGCGCACCTGCAGCGTGAAGCCCATCACCAGCATATAGATGATTCCCGCGACAAACACGCCAATCAGCGCCGCAAAGAACGGCCGATCGGCCGCGATCGTGCGGAGAGGAGTGCGCAAAAAATCCTTCTTCTCTTTGGTCATAAACAAATGGAGCCGCTGACCGGACTCGAACCGGTGACCTACGCTTTACGAAAGCGCCGCTCTACCAACTGAGCTACAGCGGCATCACCGCTATATTATACTAGAGGCGAGGCGAAAATGGAAGGCAGCGCAGCAGGGATAGCTTCTAGAAGAGCTGCCTTGTGCTGCAGGATGATAACCTAATCTTCACTGCTTCTCACGCTCACCCTCCCACACTCCCTCCTCCGGAACACTGTAAGGGTCGAT
>CALICZ010000048.1 GCA_938049075.1 uncultured Candidatus Saccharibacteria bacterium | reverse complement strand
AGGTCTGTCTGCCATACTAAAACTCCAATCCTTCCTTGCGGGCAGCATCTGCGAGTGCGCTCAAGCGGCCAGCATACTGGCGACCATTGCGATCGAAGACAACTGCACTTATCTTTGCTTTCTTGGCCTTCTTGGCAATATCCGTGCCCACCTTGGCGGCCTTCTCTGTCATGGTGCCGGTTGCTTTGGTACCAACAGTAGTGGCAGCAGCCAATGTTGCGTGAGCATCATCATCGATAAGCTGCGCGCTCACGTGCAGGTTGCTAATCGTCACGCTCAAACGTGGGCGCTGAGCCGTGCCGTGCACGCGGGCCCGAACGCGGCGCTTGCGCAGGTCACGATTCAGGAGTTTTTTTGCTAATGCGTGTGCCATTATTTCTTACCTGCCTTCCCTGCTTTGCGCAAAATTTGCTCGCCAACGTACATAATACCCTTACCCTTGTATGGCTCTGGCTTCTTGAGAGCGCGGATCTCGGCGGCGACTTGGCCGACCTTTTGCTTGTCGATACCCGTCACGACGATCACCATTCGCTCGTTCGTTACATTGACCCCCTCTGGGGCTTTGTAGTGGACTTCGTGGCTAAAGCCCAGGCTCATCGTCAGCTCGTTATTGCTCGACGAAACCCGAAAGCCTACACCTTTGACCTCGAGGCGCTTCTCGTACCCCTGGGTCACGCCAATCACCATGTTGTTGATGAGGGCGCGCATCAGCCCATGCTGGGCCCGAGCAGCCTTGGACTCATCCTTGGGATGAACCGTCACCTGTCCGTCCTCGACCTTCACCTCGACCGCTGGCGTAATGAACTGCGAGAGCTCACCTTTGGGGCCCTTGACGACCACATCACCAGAGTCAACCGTGATTGTCACACCCGATGGAATCGCCACCGGCAGTTTTCCGATTCGACTCAGACTCATTGCTTACCTTTCGTTAGTCGCGCGCAAAATGTTTGTCTCGTGCTGCCGGCCGCTCTCCATAGGCGAACAACCAGAACGCAAAACTCCCGTTTCACTCGCAAAGTTAATATCTTGCTAATTGTACCACAGATGATGGGGAGAGTGCAAGGATGGAAGACGCCAACGACAGAACTGTGGTATGATCTGGACAAGAAACTATGTCGAAGTTTGCGAGCAAGTTAGACGGTGCCATATAATCTTGGGGACATCCTCATTATGTCATCAATACACATCTTCTCACTCGCACCCCCAGCAAATAAAGCCATGGAAATAGAAATAAAGGCTGATGCAAGCAAGACGAGCCGTACTATCCACACCAAAAACACGAGAGACTTCACAGTCTCATTAGCCAGTATAAGCTGCTTAATAGGTATGCAGGGTTATTGCTGCGCGCTGCTCCGGCGGTGGACATGCACTACCACTGCTACCGCAATAATCGCGCCAATCACTATCAATCCCACCAGCCCGGCGAGTGCCCACAGCGGGCTCCCTGGCTGCCACTGGCAATCAAGCCAGCCGATTACTTTGTCACTACAGGCAAAAAACGTCAGCATAGCGCTCCCCCGTCGCGAGAATACATCATCTGCGTTGTCATGAGCAACCTCCTTACTGCATATTGGTTCTCTTCTTTATAGTATACACCTACCCCCGAGCAGCATCAAACTGCTCAGGCGTCAAGAGGAGCTGGCCCGTCGATTGCCGGTAGAGCGGGATGTAGCGGCCACTCTGGGGGATAATATGCCGCACGTGCTCGATTGCATCGGCAACTTCCCCCTCCGTCCAATCTGCGCTCTGATCGCGAATCACAATACTCTTGACCCCTATTGTCGCCATACTCGCGAAGCTCTGGTACTGCTGAGTATGCTCACGCGACAGGTGCACCTGACCAGGCTCTGGCTGAGCCAAAATGAGATTGACGAGGCCATAGGGGTCATTGCGGGGTAGTGGTATATCGCTCCCAGGCTGCACCGTGTGACGAGCGGCGAGGAAGCTCACCGTCAGCGGAAAAGCCGGGTCAAGCCCCTGCCGATGAGTAACCTCGCTGCAGCGCAAGCCAAGCACCAGTGCCTCAGCCACATGGGCCGGCTGCATAGCGTGGATCATATCGCCCTGCTCGATCAGTGGCTGGCCAGTCTCGCACTGCTGGCGGTTGCGTCTATCAGCCTGCTGCCACTGCTCGGGTGAGCTCGACTGCGCCATTGTCTCGAAGAGGCGCTGCCGCACCACATCATGTTGAACCTGAGGTACGAGCTCAGGTAGCAAAGCAGCACCACGCGCCATCACCATCCCAATCTTATCTGGCGCGCAGTAACCTGCCAACTCTTCATAGCTCATCTGAGCAATTGGCACATGCGCCACTGAATCAATTGCATTATCATAGTGCATTCGACTCCGCAGCGGCAGAGCAATCGGCAATGTCACAAGCGGCGTCGGCCACTTAAGGTCGGCGCACTGCAGATCATGCGTACTCAGCAGCTCCACAGCCCGCTGACTTGCACGATACCACAGCGCGTCGGTCAACTGGTCTTCATATGGCGTTACTTCGCAGGATGATACTGGTGATACTTCGTATGATGGCATGGCGTTCTATAAGATACTTCGCTTCGTTTTTTACTTTCGTTCTGAGTGCTTGCGCATTAGTATGTGGTATTTTTGATAAAAAAGCAAGGCTAAGATACCAAAGCTTATAGTCTTCCTATATACATGCTCCGACTTTTTTCTACTGCCATTCTATATACTACAGAACTCGGGATACTCTTACTACACTAGTAGTGAAGATGACGACCAAAGTGAGACTGCTCTCTCCTCATCGCCTTCTTTAATGCACGGCTTGCAACCTCTTCATCGACACCGTATCGCTTGGCGACCTCGCGATCATCCAAGCCAGCTGTTTCTACCACTGGGTAGTCAACAAATAGCTGGTGAACAACAGTGTCTATCTCTTCGTGTCGCTTGTTAATACTCTTATCGGCCTCCTCGTATAGAGCCTGCGAATCAAAATCACCAGCTGTATCAGTTTGCGTGTGTTGTTCTGTTGTTACGCGTCTTTCCATAATTCTATCCTTCTCCTTACAGGAAGAATAGCAAAAAAAAACATCTAATCGTCCAGTTAATATACGCGAAGCTCAAAACCACGCCGCGAGGATAAGCTATGATTCACCATCGTTTCGGAGGTTCTGGTCGCTCAGGTAAATTATGTGAAGCGCCTCCACCACAGGAATAGCACCTATCCATGCGCTGCGTTAAGCCTCTTAATCTAGCAGACCTCCAACAGCCCTTATTTCCTACTGCACCCCAATCTCTACCAAGAGATAGCTTGCAAGCTTATTGAAATAAATAGCAAAGGATGACGCTATATGCTATGATGTTGCCATGGATAAGGATTCTTCACAAACGCCACCACCATCTCAAGATGCTATGTCGCAGCGTCACGATGGCACATCACACCCTCAGCATGAGACGGCACATCAGCAAAACAGCTTGACGCAGCTACCACACCGCTCGCGCTTTGATCATATGACGTGGCCGCAATTGATAGGCTGGCTCGGTGGTATATATGTATCAGCAATAGTGATTGAGTACGGCTTAATATTCAGCCTAAGTTATATTCACGAATCGTTCCATCCCTATCATAATTCGCCTATTTCGATCACCTCGATCGTTGGTGCGCTTATGTTTATAGTTACAATCTTCCTCGTGACATTCCCACTCTGTGCACTGGCAGTCATTATACACTTCTCTGTCAGGCAAGATCTCTTAAAACGTGCAGCCTCCCAAAGCGTGGCAAAGCAACCTCAAGACGATACACCACAACCTCAAGCTGAGATAGCAAAGAACGTACCACCAACCGACCCCCTCCCTCGGTTTGTCGACCGTCTGACGTGGCTGCAAGCAGTTGGGGTGGCGGCTGGTGTTGTATCTGTGATGGTGTTCGGCATTCTCGTTACGCTATCTGGCGCGGATCCTTTGGATGGATTTATGGGAGGTACTCGTCATAATTCAAGCTTTCAAAACTCTATTCTTGGACTAGCGTATTTCCAACCTGTAGCAAACGTACTGCTGTTTGCTCTATACTTTGCCGTGAGGCGAAAGGACGTGCCCATCTTATTGCGTGCAGCACTTATTGTGCTACCACCCCTACCTCTCGGGTACATTAGTATGGTAGCGATGATGATAGCTGCTGCTCCCTCTTATTAAATTGGGATATCGGCGTGAGATACTATAAACCTCACAGCCTCTCTCATCACTTCATCTGCTGGAGCGCGAAAATCGATCGTTACGATTGATTCTCAGCCCTGGCGTCGAGACGTCGATGTTTGAGAACTATCGACCCTTTGAGCGTTCCTGAGGAGGGAGTATGAAGAGATGACCCGTGAGTAATGAGCAAGGTTTTTGAGGTTCATCGTACGCACCACCGCGATAATGCCGCTTGCTGCTATCACAAAAAGCGCCCAGGATTTTCTCCTGGGCGCTTTCATTTTACTGGCTATGTGCGGATTAGTAGATCTTCATCAGCACTTCGCCACCAAGCTTGTGCTTGGCTGCTTCGCCACCAGTCATAACACCCTTGCTGGTGCTGACGAGGACGATGCCGCGGCCTTGCTTGACCTTAGGAATGTCGGCAGCAGCCACGTACACACGGCGACCTGGCTTAGACACCCGGGCCAGCTCGGTAAAGGCTGGGCTCTCGCCAGCGCGGTTGATGGTAACAACCAATGTACCGCGTGGCTTACCAGCCTCGACGGTAGCATCTGCTAGGTAGTGATTCTTGACCAATTGCTCGGCTACAACTTGCTTGAGCTTGCTGGTGGGCACACGGACTTCTGTCTTGCCGACCATCGCAGCGTTGCGGATTCGGGTGAGGAGATCCGCGATTGGGTCAGTTGATTGTAAACTCATAACTCTATCTCCTTTCCGTTACCAACTGCTCTTTGTAATACCTGGGATTTCGCCCTTCGATGCCTTCTCACGGAAGTTGATGCGGCTCAGGCCAAAGCGGCGCATATAACCACGTGGCCGACCGCTGAGGGTGTCGCGGTTTTTCCAGCGGGTTGGGCTGGAGTTGCGCGGCAGCTTCTGCAGGCCATCAAGGTCACCCGCCGCCTTGAGCTCAGCGCGCTTGGCAGCGAATTTCTCGATCATCTTTTGGCGTTTGCGATCGCGTGCAATCATTGATTTCTTAGCCATACGCTATTTCCCCTCCTTCTCGAACGGCAAACCAAACTTCTCCAGCAATGCCCGGCTTGCAGCTGGGCTACCCTGCTCGATGGCAATCGTCACCTGGAGGCCATGAACGATCTGCGTCTCCTCAAAGGTGAGCTCGGGGAAAATACTCTGGTCGGTAATGCCAAGGTTGTAGTTGCCACCCTTGTCGAACTTGCTCCCCACGCCGTGGAAGTCGCGCACCCGCGGCAGGCTAACATTAACCAGCCGGTCGAGGAATTCGTACATCCGAGCGCCGCGCAGCGTCACACTCACACCAATCGGTGCACCCATGCCAGCACGGATCTTGAAGCCAGCGATCGACTTCTTGGCCAAGCGATCGACTGGCGCTTGACCAGTGATCTTAGTAATGGTATTGCGTACCAGTTGGTGGTAGCGCTTGTCTTCTTTGTGCTTGCCGATTCCTGCGCTGACCACAATCTTCTCGAGCCTAGGCACTTGGTGCACATTGCTCAAGGCTAATTCGGCCTGGAGTTCCTTGCGGTATTGATCCAGATACAAGGCTTTCAAGCGAGGAGTCGGAGCGGCGGATGCAGTTGCCTTCGCCATTAGTTGACCTCCTTGTTGTTCAGTTGCCGAGCGACGCGTACCTTAGCGCCCTCAGCATTAATAGTATAGCCAATGCGGCTCGTCGTGCCAGCTGCTTCGTCAACAACGAGAGCGAGCTTACTCAGTGGTACGGGCACATGAATCTCCTTGGTACCACCACGTGGGTTAAGCTGACTTGGCTTGACATGGCGGTGTCGCAGTCCCACACCCTCGACCAATGCAGTCTGCTGAGCGGGGTTAACGGCCAGCACCTTGCCCGTCGTGCCTTTGTCGTCACCACTGATGATCTTGACGATATCGTCTTTTTTGATGCGCTGTGCCATTAGAGTACCTCCGGTGCCAAGCTAATGATCTTGCTGTAGCCAAGGTCGCGCAATTCGCGTGGCACAGGGCCAAAGACACGAGTTGCCTTGGGTGTTTTGTCGTCGTTGATAATGACGGCAGCGTTGTCGTCGAAGCAGATGGTGCTGCCATCTTTGCGGCGGATCTGGTCGCGGGTACGCACCACTACTGCCTTAACGATAGACTTCTTCTTGACGTTGCCCGTCGGGCTGGCGTCTTTGACGCTGGCGACAATCACATCACCCACCCGAGCGTAGCGACGCCGAGTACCACCCAGCACGCGGATACACAAGATGGACTTTGCACCACTGTTATCTGTTACCTTAAGGCGAGATTCTTGCTGGATCATGCTGCCTCCTCTTCGCCTGCGTCATCGTTTTTGAGCTCAATCGAGCCCTGCGAGCGCTTGAGTACGGCGTCGAGCCGAAATGCTTTGCGCTTGCTGATCGGGCGTGTCTCGATGACCCGCACCGTATCACCAACATTGGCATCGTTTGTCTCGTCGTGAGCAGCATACTTACGGGTGACAGTGTATTGCTTGCCGTAAATAGGGTGTGTTTCGCGGCTGGTCACGGTCACCGTGATGGTCTTGTTGCCCGCGGCCGAGGAAACAACGCCGGTCAATGTCTTGGCCATTAGTTTGTTCCTTTCCGCTGATTAATTTCCGTTAGTATCTGCGCAATCTCTCGGCGATACACACCAAGGATCCGCGGGTTAGCGAGCTCACCTGCCCGGTGGCCACGCTGAGCCTCAAGCAGATCGGCGCGCTTGGCGGCCAGCTCTTGCTGGAGTGTCTCGAGGTTCTTGACCTCTGTTGCAGGGATTGCATTCTCTGCCATCGCTAGGCCTCCTCTTTCTTAATAAAGCGTGTCTTGACGGGCAGCTTGTGACTCGCCAGGCGCATTGCCTCGCGGGCGACATCCTCTGGCACACCCTTCATCTCAAACATCACCGTGCCATTCTTGACCTTCGCAACAAAGAACTCAGGGTTACCCTTACCACCACCCATCTTCAGGCCCAGCGGCTTGCGGCTCACCGGGGTATGTGGGAAGATACGGATCCAGATCTTACCACCACGCTTGACGTAGCGGGTCATTGCCTGGCGCGCTGCCTCGATCTGGCGGCTTGTGATACGCTCGTTGCTCAGGCTCTGCAGGCCATAGTCACCAAAAGCAATGTAGTTGCCTCGTGTAGCGTTGCCTCGGTTCTTACCAATGCGGACTTTGCGAAATTTTGTTTTCTTTGGTAGTAACATTACTTCGCACTCCTTTCACCCTTATAGATCCAGACCTTGACACCGACGATACCCACGCCAGGGCAGTTGGCCCGTGCGGTGTGAAAATCGATATCAGCTCGCAAGGTGTGCAGTGGCACCGAGCCCTCAATGACCTTCTCGCGGCGCGCCATCTCGGCATTGTTAAGCCGGCCGGCTACCTCAATACGGATACCCTTTGCACCACTATTCATAGTGTTCTGGGCAGCCATCTTGACAGCACGACGGAAGTTAGCCCGGCGCTCAAGCTGGCGAGCGATATTTTCCGACACCAGCTTGGCGCTGAGCTCTGGCCGACGAACCTCCTCAATATTGATACGGACTGGCAAGCTAGCGATCTTCTCGATCTGCCGCTTGAGCTCTGTCACACCAGCCCCACCGCGGCCAATCACCACACCAGCCTTGGCAGTGTGAATTGCGATGGTAATCTGGTTTGGGCTGCGCTCAATCTCGATCCGGTCAATCGTTGGCCGGCTTGCATAGCGAGCTTCAATCAGCTCACGGATTTTAATGTCTTCTGCCAACCAAGCCGCAAAGTCGCGCTTGTTTTGGCCAAACCAACGCGAGCTCCAGTTTTTGTGGACTTGGAGGCGGAAACTGACTGGGTTTACTTTTTGGCCCATTTAGTTGTCTCCTTTCTTGGCTGTATCGGTTGCTTTGGCGGGTGCCTTCTTGACCTGCTTCTCCACACCACTCACCTCGACCAAGATATGGCTCGAGCGCTTCTGGAATGGCTGAGCCCGGCCGCGGCTGGCCGGCTTGTAGCGGCGCAGGCGTGGGCCAGCAGTCACGCTGAGGCTGTGGATGTGCAAACTGCGTGGATCAAGGCCATGGTTGTTGATGGCGTTGGCTTGGGCGCTGGCGATTGCCTTCTTGACGGGCAGCGCGGCGCGGCGCGGGGTGTGATCAAGAATGACCAGTGCATCGGCCACACTGCGGCCACGCACCAGGCTAGCAACAATGCTCACCTTGCGCGGAGTCTGGTCTATACCCTTGATGTGCGCCCGAACGATGGCTGGTGCATCGCTCGACCCCTGTTGTGTCTGTGATGCGGCCATTACTTCTTATCCTTTCCACCGTGCTTGCGGAACTTGCGGGTTGGGCTAAACTCACCGAGCTTATGGCCAACCATGTTTTCAGTAATAAGCACCGGTACGTGTACGCGACCGTTGTGCACTGCAAAAGTGAACCCGACCATCTCTGGCGTGATCGTGCTACTGCGTGCCCAGGTCTTTATCACGGTGCGGTCGCCAACTTTCAGCGCTGCCACTTTTTTGGCAAGCTTGGCGTCGACGAATGGGCCTTTTTTGAGTGAACGACTCATAGACTACCTCTTCCTCTTAGCTTCGTGACGACTGCGGACAATCATCTTATTAGTTGATTTGCGGCGGCGGGTCTTGAAGCCAATTGCTGGCTTGCCCCACGGCGTCTTCGGGATGCGGCCAGGACCGGTCTTGCCTTCACCACCACCCATTGGGTGATCGACTGGGTTCATGGCTTTACCATGGACGCTTGGGCGCCAACCCATGCGGCGGCGGCGGCCAGCCGAGCCGAGCTTGACATTCTGGTGCTGAACATTACCGACTACGCCGAGGCTAGCTTCGCATTCCAAGCGGAACCTACGAACTTCGCCTGACGGCATACGCACCATAGCATAGTTGCCTTCTTTGGCCATCAATTGAGCCTTAGTACCAGCCGAGCGAACCATTTGGGCGCCGCGGCCAGGGTTGATCTCTATAGCGTAAATCTGCGTACCAACTGGAATACTAGCTAGCGGCATGCGGTTGCTAGCCTCGACAGGAGCGTCAGCGCCAGTTTTGATGACTGCGCCTTTAGTCATGGCAGTATCCGCCAAAATGTAGTGGTACAAGCCGTGCTGATCTTTGACGCGGGCGATACGAGCGCTACGACCTGGGTCGTACTCGATTTCTTCGACGGTCAAAGTCATGTTGGCTGGCATAGCATGATTAACTAAGCGATAATGCCGCTTCACACCGCCACCGCGATGGCGCACGGTGATTTTGCCGGTGTTGTTGCGGCCGGCTTTCTGCTTGCCAGCTTTGACTAAGCTTTTCAGCGGTTTGCGGGTTGTTACCTCGCTAAGATCCTGCGAAGTCATGCCGCGGCGGGCAGGAGTGGTTGGGTTGTATTGCTTGACAGCCATTACTTCTTGTCCTCCTTGACTTCTTCTTGCTCGAAGACTTTGATTTTACCTTCGCTCAGGCGAACGTAAGCTTTCTTGCTGTCCTGGCGATGGGTAGTGCCCGGGTAGCGGTTTTTGCCGCGCGAGAAGCGAACAGCTTTGCCGCTTTGAACGAGCGTCGTTACTTTGGCAACTTTGACGCCTTCGAATTGCGCTTCGACGGCTGCTTTGATTTCGTTTTTATTAGCGCTCATCGGCACATCGAAAATGTAAGTATTTTCGTTGGTGACTAGCCGGTAAGCTTTCTCGCTAACGCGTGGAGTAACTAAAACGAGTTTCATTACTTCGCCTCCTTTGCTAGCCACGCCTCGACGGCTTTAATGGCAGCCGGTGTCATTACGATTTTGTCGGCGTTCAAAATGTAGTAAACGCTGAGGTATTGCGCGCGCACCAAGAGGGCATTGGCTAAGTTATTTGTAGCGCGCATCAGTTCTGGAGTCTTTTCATCGACGATGAGTAGAACGCGGTCTTTTTCGCTGCATTTCTTGGCGGCGAGGAATTTAGCGACTTCAGCGGTTTTGCCGGTAGTTTTGATATCGCTGACCAAGATTTTCTTGTCTTGGTTGGCGAGCGTTAGAGCTTGGCGCAAAGCAACATGCTTACTGGTTTTTGATAATTTTTTAGTGTAGTTTTCGTTGCCGCGCGGCCCGAAAACGATACCACCGTGACGCCAGATTGGGTTGCGGGTCGAGCCGAAACGAGCTCGCCCGGTGCCTTTTTGTCTCCATGGTTTCTTGCCGCCGCCGCGAACTTCGCCGCGGGTTTTGGTGGTAGCACTTGCCTGGCGGCTGTTAGCCAAAAATGCGTCGTACGCAAGTTTCAGCAGCTCGTGGTTTGGTACGTCAACCTCAAACACACTCTTTGGCAAGGCTGCTTTTGCTGGCTTGGTTGATTCAGCCATTACTTAGCACCTCCTAATTTGATTAAGCCCTTCTTAGGACCTGGCACTGCGCCCTTGACACCAATCAAGTTGTCTTCAACCGAGATATAAGCGACCTTCAGATTCTTGACAGTGACCTGTTCGGCGCCCATGTGTCCGGCCATGCGCTTGCCTTTGAATATTTTTTGCGGGTACATACTGCCGATTGAACCGACTTTACGAGTATTACCCTTGCCGCCGTGGGTTTTGCGGTGGCGTTTGAAGTTGTGCCGCTTGATAGTGCCAGCCCAACCTTTACCCTTGCTGATGCCGGTAGCATCAATAACGTCGCCGAGCTCGAACTCCGAGACGTTCCATGTGTCGCCGACCTTGACTTCGCCAAGTTCGTCAATGCGAATTTCCCCGATTTTTTTCGGGGTCACACCGGCTGGTTTGACATGTCCAGCCACGGCCTTGCTCAGGTTCTTACCCGTACCATATGCCACTTGGACTGCGTTGTAGCCGTCGGTTTCGACAGACTTGACCTGAGTCACAGTCATCGGGCCAGCTTGAATCAGCGTCACCGGAATAGTGGTGCCGTCCTCGCCAATGATTTGGGTCATACCAATTTTGGTACCGAAAAGTGCTTTCATTGCCCTCTTGCTCCCATTTAAAAGCCTCGGCGGCTGGTAGTATCCGTTGCCCGGACTTGCCAATTCGCGCGAGTCTCTATAGTTAATATTACGCGTAATAGAATTACATCTACTATTATAGCACGTCTAGCTACAACTCGTCAATATCACGTAGCTTTTTTATCAAAGTATTCTGGTAAGACCTTGCCTGCTAAAGTTGCCGCTAACAGCACTGCGAAACCGCACATAATCGACGGAATGCCGGAAATTGTCGACGGATCTACGATATTGACAAAAGTTGTCGGCACCATAAACAAGACATAGCCAATCATTAGCGAGTACAGAGATTGGCGAATATTTTTTGCCGCAGCTTTACTTTGGATATAAGCGTATACAATAGCAGTAATCAGCAAACCATAATAGTATCCCGCATAAATCGGATAAAATTCATCGCGATTCTCAAAGATTACGTAATTACCTAAGCAGGCGCCAGCTTTTACGCCGTCAGCTTCCAGTAAAAAATAACCAACGAATAGTGCTGACAAAATATAACCTAGAACCGGAATCCAGCGCCTTTTATCGCCAGAAAGTTGATAAATCAGATGAACACCCAGAGGCGGCAGCATGGTAATCGCTACATAACCGAGCTTCGCCCAACCTAGACTATCAAGAAAAATCGTACCTTCGCAGACATTATACTCGGCCCACTGAAACAGCGCCAGACATATCAACAGTGCCATAACAATCCTCGTCACAGCGTTTAACTTATAACGCCAAAACGTATATAACGCCAAAACAAGCTCAATCGCTAGCGTTGCCAGCATCACTGGCGGCGAAAAGCAGTAAAGTTTCAGCTTCTTGAACTTATTCATACGATGAATTATACACCATTGCGGTAGCTAATCGTTGTCGCGAGCAGTAAACCATTCACCGAATTTCTGCCAATGCTGAAAATGAGAAGGGTTAATCTCCACACCGTCATGACGGAGCGCAAATTCCTCAGCAATTGTTAATCCGCCGCTATCCTCCATCGACACAACCTGATTCATTGATGTTCCTTCGCCGCGCGGCTCATTTATAAACACGCCAGTTTGATCAGATATAAACAGCTTTAATTGCTCGCCATCAAAATACGCCACGACGTCATGCAATATAATTCTCCGA
>CALICZ010000047.1 GCA_938049075.1 uncultured Candidatus Saccharibacteria bacterium | reverse complement strand
GAATACTGAATAGTATGAGCATAGCATACTTATCGATAGCATACACCAAGCCTACTAGGGGTATTATCAAAAACAAGAAAACCACCTCGGCTATGAGGTGGTTTTGCATGTGCACTATAAAACACTTACGCTGCGCTAACACACACCTGGGTGCGTGGCTGGGTCTTGCCAGTGAAGGTAGACTTCTTGACCTTCTTGAAGCTGACGACACCACTGTGAGCGGCGTGGATGGTGTAGTTGCGGCTCATGTACGTGCCAGGGCCAGCAATCTTCGTAGCGCCTGTCTGGCGAACGAGGACCTCACCAGCATTGACCTGCTGGCCACCGAAGCGCTTGACGCCAAGACGCGCCCCAGCGTTATTGTGGACGTTCTTGCTTGAGCCACCTGCTTTGACTTTTGACATATCACTCCTTTAGCTAATATAAACAATCTATACGATTATACGTGAGGGCCCATGCGAAGTCAAGCGGTGTGGATTGAATAGCAGTGCCTCTCTGCGTAGTGCTGGCTTATCCACTCCAATACTACACCACGCGGAGCAGTTAAGACTTCACCATGCTTTCGTGGTCTCGACACCGGGAGGTGACTGCGTGAGAATATCGACTGCTATAACGCGAGAGGAGGAAGCGGCAAGGGAAGCACAAGAATCAACGAGGCCGTAAGCTGTAAGAAAGAGAATAATAACAGAGGTAGCAGTACAGATTGTGGCGACAGTATTAGCCAGGCACGAATTGGATAGTTGGCACTATGGTGGTATAATAGGTGTATTAAGATATAACGCTGATACGGAAAAGGAGTGATGATGGCAGAACGACATGAAGGGTCAAGAGGATTTGGATCACCAGATAAGCGGCTGTATTCGGGCAGCGGACCGAGTGGTAGCTCGGAGATTGAGGCAGGTTTGGCGCAGCTTGAGGCACTTCGATATGTTGATGTGAGTGGTTTACCATCAGGGCAGGACGATACCCCGCAGGACACTCCTCTGCCCACTGCAGCTGAGCTTCGAAAGAGCTTAAGAGAAATTGCTGAGACTCATGAATCAACAACACCAG
>CALICZ010000046.1 GCA_938049075.1 uncultured Candidatus Saccharibacteria bacterium | reverse complement strand
CAAGCTGGCCCTTCGTGACGAGAAGAAATCAAAACACGAGAAGGACACTTATATGCGGGCCAAGTCGATAATTAAAAACGACCAGCAAGAAGCGCTCGCGAAGTTTGTGCAGACTGGCGAGAGGAGCACAGTGCCACCAGGTGTTCTCCAACGCTATCAAGAGGAGCGAGCAAGCTGCGAAGCTACTCTTGCCGAAATAGCTGAAGAAGAAGAACAGCCAATGGAGAAGGGCGGCTACAGAGCAGAAGGTAAGATAGCGAAGATGCTGGCCAATCTTGGTCATGCGGCATTGACGCCCGATGAATCAGCAGAGCAGGTTGATGAAATGTATCAGGCAACCCCGCTTGGCAAAGACGTGCAGCAGCGGCTCCAAATCGTCAAAGATAGGATTGGTGAGCTCAACGCTGAGCTGGCATATTATATGGGCCTCACAGAGCCACCCTTGGCAGTCGTATCTGAGGAGACAGCAATTCGTATCTGGGGCAAAGAGGCGGTCGAGAAGGCACAATCGGCTGGTGATGCGAGCGAGCCCGGGCATATTGATGTCTTTCCTTATGATGGCCGAACACCACGCTCAGGCAACAAGCTGGGATATGGTAGCCGTATGACACCAGAGTTTATCAAAAAAGATGCCAGCCTGCGGATAGCAGAGGTGCTTGTGGGGTCTGCTGGCGAAGCGTGGACAGTGCAAGAGCTAGGTGATGCAATTTATGATCCAAGCAAAGTACAAACAAAGCTCGAGCGGTATAGACGAGCAAATGCCTTGCTGTATAGTGCACAAAAATCAGATAGCCCCACTATGATCATTACAGAAGAGCTGGAGCGTAGTGGTCTTGTACTCCAGCGCGGCCAGCGATACTTCATAAATGAGCATGGCCAGCGAGGCTATTCAACCAATGTCTACCGTGCGGTGTCGGCAGACATTGCTATGCAAGGACTAACAGAAGAGAGACCAGTAAGTGGCCGCGCCAAACACCAGGTTCAGGTTGAGTGGACGCCACAAGATACTGCAGCTGCAGCGTATGAAGCAACCAACACTACTCGCAGTGAGGCGTTACCAGCCGCTAGTAGCGCAGAACATGAATCTTCAGCCAGCAGAATGCCATATATCGATGATGCACTGGCAAAGCGAGCTCTCGAAGCCGTCCGTGCTGCCGCGAACCGTCAAGCAGCAGAAGCCGAAGAGCAGCAAGAAGCCCTCCGCGCTGCAGAGGCCGCCCTCAGTGTAGAAGTGCGCGCCCAGATCGAGCAGCTTGTAGAGCTTGCACAGCCACTGATTGATAGCTTGCGAGAAAATAGCGCCGACGATAATGCAGACAAGCAGGTATTTCCTATTCAAGATTTGCCCGAGATAAGGAGCCAGTGCGGTTCTGAGCACGACCTAGAGATATTCCTCAACAAAGCTCGGCAGGCTGGGCTCATCAATAAAAAACAGCTGCGCACTCGTGCGCTGCCGTCTGCTGGCGAAGCGCTTGTGCTTGCCCTCTATGCATACGACTCGCAGACGATGTATGACCTCGTGCGCAATGATGCTGCCAAGCGTGTGCTCCAGCATGAATTCCAGCAAGCGTACGACAACAGAGCTACACGTATAGCGAATGGCCATCAAGGTGGAGCAGGCGCAGCCCAAGAAAACACCACCAGCTAAACTAGTTGCTATATATACCAAAGTGCGGTATAGTTTAGATTATAAATCCAAAATAGGCATCATCCACCAGTGATGATACAGAGAAAGAGGAGGAAAAATGAGAAACAGGCAAGAAGGCGGCTTACAGAATAGTCTCGCAGAAAAAATACGCAAAAAGTATGTCCCTCTGACTGCAGTCATAGCTATGGGCGCTGGTGCTTTGGCAGGCTGTGGCTCTTCTGAACAAGCACCAGAGAATAGAGCACAGTCCGCTCAAACTGCTGCCACTGCCGAAGCAACGTCGTCAGCAACACCAAGCGCAAATCCATCCATCGAAGCGTCAGCAGACGAAAAGACTCCACAGCCTAAGCGATCTCATTCTACTGACAAAGCAACGGAGATACCATCGTTCTCAGCATCTCCAACCCAATCGCCTGAGCAGCAGTCGACAGAAAAGGCTCGGCCTGGTGAGAAGAAGCTGTCTGCAGAAGATAATGAGGCCCTTCGTACACGAGTCGATGAAGCGCTAAAAAGCAGGACGAAAATCAATGTCTTACGCGGCAGTGTGGTCATTCCGGATTATGAAAACAGAACGAGTAGGGTGTATCATAATCTTTTTGGTGGAGATGAGTATGGTAATATCACAGGTGATATGTCACCTGATACCTTCTATGTGCAGGACCAACAAGGAAACTGGTCTACAGTTAATTTAAAGACCCCAGGCAGCTACAGAATCGATGAGCAAGGCAATAAAGCAGAGAAACTACCAGTCCAAAA
>CALICZ010000045.1 GCA_938049075.1 uncultured Candidatus Saccharibacteria bacterium | reverse complement strand
GCACTACGCGTTTAGCTGGCTAGTACAATCAGCTCGCGCTCGTAGCGGTATGCCATATTCACAGCGTTTGGCACTGGAAATCGTTGACGCCTACAACGAAGCTGGTGCCGCCTTCAAGAAGAAAGAAGACACCCATAAGATGGCCGAAGCCAACCGCGCCTTTGCCCACTTTGCTCGCGGCTAAGCTCCGCAGCGCAGCATATATAGCCGCCCGAGGTAGATCCTTGGGCGGTTTTGCTATATAGCTGCATAGCGAGCGGCTGGAGTAACGGTTGTATCTCGCTTATCCAGCTTTGGTATAGCTATAGCTGTAAGCGCTTAGGAAGCGTGTGGGGTGGGGTAGAACTCATAAGGCATCGCGTTGCGCCTTTGCGTACTGCTTTCTTTTCCAGTGTCGCAAAAAAGAGTTAGGTCATTAATCTCCTCATACGAGGACTCGGCATATATCTTTGCTCCTGCTTATATGTAGCGATAGAGGTGGACAGAGTATTTGCCAGTGAGGAGGGAGAGATACGCAATCAAGGCTAAAAATGCTTGCGAAAAGTATATAATTATCGTCCAGATAGCTACCACTGGTACGACAGGGGTACATATGGGGAAAATAATGCGAAAATAAGGCCAAAAATAGCTTTGCAGGCGCTGCTTTTATGCTATAATGCAAATGATACGATTACTTACTACCACGCTGCCACGCGCCACAAAGCACGCAGCAGGGAGGAATCGGCAGAAAGGAGCCAATGCCGTTAACCAAAATCATAGTGCGGAGTATAAAAAACTATGAGAGAGTATACCAACAATAATACAAGAGAAAAGTCGTTTGCTAAAAGCGACAAACCGTCAGTGGGCGAAACAAAGTATTCGGAATACGACACAGCAAACGATGGGAATGTACCGACAGTCGAAGAGTTCAGAGGTCGCTACGGCAAGCCGAATGCCCTTGAGCTGCCATCTGTTCAAGAGATTCGAGGTTGGCTGCAGCGTGAGCTTGGGTCGCTATTTGCGATGTCGATGGCAGAGATGACAGACCAGCACATTGATACCATTCATAATAAATTATCCGAGCTGCGCGATGAACTTGGCTTGGCAATTGGTGATGTCATTGAGATCAACGATGTCCCGTATGTTGTGCCTATTGTTAGCGACTTTAAGAGCCCTAAGGACGCCCAAGGCGATGTATCATCGCTGTATTCCGCAATTGAGTCGTCGCTATCCCACCAAGAAGCGGCGATTTCTTTAGGCGAAGATGGTGGAGCGGAAGAAGGGGTAATCGGCTCATTGATTGGGTTCTATGTTGGAAAGCGTCCAGACCAAGAGATGATCGATAGCGCCCCTGTTGTGTATGGCATTATTCAGGGTGAGCCAGGCGAAGGCCCGCAGATGATCACAGACCAAGGTGATGTGATTGATGGCGAGCTTAGCACTGCAAGTGGTATTGTGCTGGTTCCGACCACAGAGTCGCAACGGCTTGAGTATAGTGATGAGCTTGGTTTGGTTCAAGGAGACTTCTCACTCGCTGCATAAAGGCTAGTTATAGACGAGAGAAAGCCAGTGTGATGAGCACTGGTTTTTCTGTGCAAAAAATCTATGGTGATTGAACAAACAAGCGCGCGTGCTATGCCATTGAATTTTTAAGGATCGCGTGTATTGGTTGGTGTAATGTGCGCGTTGTAGTAAGAAAATAATATAGTTTTTAGGCTATAGGGGGCATTTGTGTGCTATATGGATTTTCTTTATGTATTGTAAATTGCTTGAGAGTGAGCAAGAGAATGTCTGAATATAACAAGAGCAGATTCAGTGTAGTAGATGGTAAATTAAGCGAGTATAGATGGGCTCATGTACTATACATAGGGTATGGTGATGAGCATTTTGTGTACAAAGTGAGTCGATTGCTTTATCGAATGCATCTTTTTTGTATATGATGACGTGCATGCTATGGAAAAGGAAACAGCAGGACAGCATGAACAATATGCAAAATCGTTCATGTAATTTTTTGCTGCTGCATTGATGAGAGTACGAGTGGGCGCGAAATAGGCGAACCATGAGCGCGGTATGAATTGAAATACAAAAAGTAAAAAATGAGACAATAGCAAAGTATAATGCAGAGCGACGAGCAATTTTTGCAGTAGCTGAGACACTTTTGTAAAATGATTTGCAAAAATATGAGTGAGCACTACATTATTGATAATTATTCTGTAGTAGAATATTATTTTTTGCCCGTTCTAATTGGTGTGCGATGTATATGCTGCGATATTTTCACATACAGAAAGAGTGATAGAAGTGTACTATTGCAAAAAAATGATTTTTCAACGACTAGAGTAGCAAGCGGATACTACATACGTGACAAAAAATAATGACGCATTGCGACGCTGCAATAAAAAACGCTGATATACTATTTGCTATTGCTAAAAAATTAGCGACGTCTAGCAAAAACGTTCGTAACTTTGCAACATAATGTGCGTGCAAAATATTTTTGCTACCATGCGAGTGATGAATGATGCAAAAATGAATTATTTGGTAGTAAATATAAAATTAGTATCATAGCGATATGTACATTTGCGTGGAAATTTGTGAATGAGTATGCAAAAATTGGCACAGCTAGATAGAAAGATAGAGACGACGTACAATATGTGTGATGAAAAATGAAATCCGCACTGTAGGAGTGCAAAATTTTCACATTGCGATTATAGAAATGTGCAAAAATGAATGTGAGGTGGTGAGATAAAGTAGGGAGTGAGTTCGCTTGAGTAAATGACTGTCTTGTTTTGGCTAAAATCTGTGTGGCGTGTGAGAACATAAGAGGCTTGAATGTGATGCAAGAAGCGAATTACGTAAAGGGTCGTCTCGCTAAAGTTTATGAACAGAATGTGAATATGTTCATAATAAAAATTTGAGAATGATGAAACTTGGTTCGACAAATTGGTGTAAAAAATATAGTACCAAGAAGCAATGATAGTTCGTGCGTGTCAAAAGAATGTGATAATTTTGATGAGGACGCATGACATACGAACTATGTATTGTGATGGTTGATTGGTTGTAAACTAAAAATGGTAATTTTTGCCATGGCACGATGCAGCGATGAAGTAAGTGGCGAAAATTTTCTGCATCATAAGGCATAGTGGCATACGTTTGGGGTGAGGTGAGTGTGTGAAAATAGTAGAAAAATATTCAACGATAGGCTTAATAGCAAAATTTTCATAACAAAATAGATGGGTGCGATGAGGGTTAGAAATAGTAGGCATTGGTGAGCCAAAATATGCGGTAAGTGCGAGTAGCTTCATGGCTTAGAGAGTGCTTTGTGAGGTAATAGTGATAGCTAGATTTGCGTCTGCGCAACGCCAGCATGATAAAGCCACAAATTTTCATGATTGGTTGCATAATGCAAGGAAAAGATGGCTGATGATAGAATAGGCATAACCAATATAGTAAAACATAAGGTGTATAGAGCTAGCTTAGCTGGCTAGGGCGAAGTTAAAAAATGGATGGAGCTTGATGTATATGATCCAGTGAGTGGGTTAGCATGGTGCTATTTTCATATTTTTGAGCGTAGGTGGCTAATTGTGTGTTGAGTGCGAGTGAATATGCGGTAAACATAAGCAGTGTATAGTGGTCGTAGTTATTAAATATACACGATCTAGTGGGGTGTGATGTATGACTTGTATAAAAAATAATAATGCGTTGTGGATGGTACAAATGGAGCTTTCAAAATTTTCACATTTTGCAGTATATAGTACTTCATGGTGTGAAAAAAATGGTAAAGTATTGGTGTAAATGTGCGATGTATGGAGGTAGGGCAGCTGGCTCTATATAAGTAGTGTGCAAAAATGAGATGGACATTAATAGCTCCATGGAGTGCCATAGGTAGCTCTGACAAAAATGCGCAAGGAGACAGCAAAACGATACTTCGCTTTAGGCAGAAGCAATAGCGAAATAAGCACAAGCGAAAACTGGCTCGATATTTTTTACAGTTACATCGCAGCATCAAAAAAGCTAAAAAAGCGAAAGACAAAGTAATACATACACGACAAGTAAGGGTGGTTCATTTTTTCACATTTTGACGTATAATAAGTAATGTTTTCTAAAATAATAGAGCTCAAAAGGTATTCTTGTGTACTTATACATAATAGTATATGGGCATAATACATTAAGTATAGTGATGGGGCGAAGCAAGTGAATTGTGACACTATACTATAATTATTTTTTTGAAAATGTGGGTGAAGTGTATGACTATACTGCACTGCCAGCTGGCTTATGGTGGGATGGGTGAGCGTGTGGGAAGAGAAGCACGGGTGTGCACCTAATAATATAAATAGCTGTGTGCATGGAGTAGTGCCAAGATAAATACAAAAAATGAAAAAGCAAAAAGTACAACACCTCCACACCCCTGTACCTCGCTAGACTTTGTATACTGTCTCGCGTATAATATAATGCGTTATTAACCTAAGTTTATCGTCCGGATAAACATCCATATGGATCCCAAAGGAGGTTTACATATGAAACAATATGAACTAACGGTTTTGATTCGGCCAGATCTAGAATCAAACCTTGAGGCACCACTTGCTAAAGTGCGCGAGCTGGTGCTCGGCGCTGGTGGCTCTATTACCAGCGAAGACAACTGGGGCAAGAAAAAGCTGCAGTATAGTATTAAGAAGGAAGACTTTGCGGTGTATGTCTACTTTGAGGTGGCGCTGTCTGCCGATGCACCGCTGAAGATCAGCAATGCGCTGAATATTTCTGATGATGTGATCCGCTACTTGCTCGTCAAGGTGGACGAGAAGGGCCGCAAGCTGATGGCCGAGGCTAAAGCACGCGAAGCTAGCCGCCAGACAGAAGAGTAAAAATTACCACAACAACTAATAACCACAGTAAAGAATCGAGGAGGATGTATGGCTCGAGGATTTAGCAAAGTTATTTTGATGGGCAATTTGACGCGCGATATAGAGGTGCGCACCACAGCAAGTGGGCAGAACGTTGCGAATTTTACACTAGCAGTTACTCGCACATGGCGCAACCAAAATGGCCAAAACCAAGACCAAACCAGCTTCATTAACTGTGTAGCCTGGGGACGGACTGGCGAAACCATTGCACAATATGTGAAGAAAGGTAGCCCGCTGCTCGTCAGTGGTCGCCTCGACCAGCGCAGCTATGACGATAAGGATGGCAACAAGCGTTCTGTTGTAGAAGTGACAGTAGAGGATTTCACCTTCGTTGGTGGTGGACGTGCTGACGGAAATACAACACCGGCTACAGCGCCAGCTAACAGTGGTAGCAGCCAGGATGTTGTCATCGAAGATATCGACGACAAGCCAATTGACCTATCAGAGATACCATTTTAACAACACACTAAAGGAGAACAAATAATGGCCAAGCGCATGCGCAAGGACACACCGGTCTATTTTGACTACAAAGATGCAAAAACATTGCAAAAGTTCATTAATATTTATGGGCAGATTGAGCCACGCAGCCGCACGGGGTTGTCGGATAAACAACAGCGACAGCTCGCCGTAGCGGTGAAGCGGGCTCGTCACTTGGCGTTGCTGCCATTTGTGGCGCAAGGTTAGGAGCTTTTTCAGCGCAGTACCTCTGTGACTGCGCTGGCGGATGTTTCGAACGAAGCAGCAACTACTAAACAGGAGATAGGTGATGTACCAACCAACTGACCTCAAAAAAGGTGTGATTGTGCAGCTCGATGGCAAGCCGTATCGGGTTGTGGACTATAATCAGAAGGTGATGGGCCGGGGTGGCTCGATTGTGAATGTGCGGCTGAAGAACTTGATCGATGGTAGCGTGCTGCCCAAGACTTTCAAGGGGCAAGATAAGATTGAGCCCGCTGAGGTGTCAACGCAGAGCGTGCAATACCTCTATAATGATGGTGATACGTTCTATTTTATGGATCCAACTAGCTTTGAGCAGTTTGAACTCGCTGCGGACCTCGTCGACAGCGCCAAGGATTACTTAAAGGAAGGGGATACACTAAGCCTGCAGTTCTTCGATGGTAAAGTGATCAATGTCGAGCTACCAAAAAACCTCTACCTCCAGGTGACCTATACAGAAGATGTTGTAAAAGGTGACACAACCAGTAGCGTGCTTAAGGATGCGACGTTGGAGACAGGCCTTGTCGTCAAGGTGCCAGCCTTTATTAAGACGGGCGACGTTATTTCTGTCGACACTGCAAGCGGAGAGTATCGCGAGCGCAAGAAATAGTGCCCTGAGAGCTCATGAGAGCCGCTCTCATCGCGTTTACCCGCAAAAGTGAGAATATGGTAGGGATAGCACACATACACCGCGAAAAGCGGTGTATTTTTTGTGCCGTGTGATGTTTAGGTTGGAGTATCCTAGAGATGTGATAAAAACAACGTAGAGTAGAGACGATTTTTGCCGATTTTGAGCACAAGCTTATGGGCGCGCTGTGTTTTTTACTAAAGGGCACGTGTAAAAAAGGGTGTAAATAATGTTGTAATAACCAACACATGAGACTCGTCGTCAAGCTCGATAGGATCGAGATATTATTGTGGATAATGCAACATAGCTCTCTGCGACGAGGATGATGTCAAAATATACAAGGTATTGTAAAAAAGACTGAAAAGAAACAGAGAATACTTGGCGAACGTTCGAAATACGAGCGTCGTAGGAAGTACAGCAATTGAGTAAAACGATGATACGAGCACAACATGAAGGAATTGGCATAGTGATGTACAAACAACAGCAGGGCAACCAAAGTGATATAGTGGACACAACAACGATGTGGCAAGCTCAACGAATGCTTTGCGTGATGTGCGGTAAGGGCGTGGGAGTTCACGTGCAGGGTAAATACAATAACCATAAGCACAAATGAACAAATTTTCGTTACAGATACACATTTATCTTTAGCAATATAATGACGCTTATGGCAATAGGGCATAATACAAAATATACCAAAGTAAGCATAAGTATTATATAAATAATGAACACACTTTTTTATTGTGTAGCTGCGAAGCTATGCGCTTTGCTTTCGCGTGCTACTGCAAAAAATTGCAGATGGTGAAATGACGCATGGGCTGTTGCTGCGAGATAAAAAATGTGATCATTGTCCAGCTTGTCTATTTTTTGAGTTTGGATATTTTTGACTTTTTGCTTTTTTGTGCACGCTTGTTGTGGCTGGCTGGAGAGTGTTTCATTTTTGGTTTTTGCATGCCAGGCGAATTATAGCAAGGCGATATGCTGTTGCGAAGTATAGGCTGCGCGAATGAGCGGTTGATGATAAAAATAATCATTGTTTGTAGATTTATGCAAAAATGGGTTGCTTATTATCGCAGCTAGAATTGCTTGCAGATGGTTCATGCAAATTTTGCAAAACGTGTATAAGCGCAAGATATCGTGCGATACATCTTGGCTCGTCTATGTGCTGCGAAGATGCGAAATATACCATGTGGCATATACAAATACTCACGCTTGGCTTGCAAAAATGTGATGCTGTCAAAAATCAATTTTTTATTCAGACAAGCTGACTTGCTATGCGAAGCATCTGCCGCAGTGGCATCGTGTTTTGCTACATATAGCGCTTGTGCGGGAGGATGAATGCGCAGCTCGTTGGTGATGTGGCACAGCCATACGAGCAAGATATTTCGCTATCACGATGTTCACTTAATTTTTTTATGTATGCTATATGTCTAGCTGGTCTATCTTGCGTTTTGAATATCCTGCTCGCTTTCGGCGACGTGTGCGAATGAAAAATAGCATGCTGCAGTGCGCGATAGTTTGAGTGAGTTATTAATATAAAGCTGCAATAGCGCGCAAAGAACAAAGCGGATTTTCTCTATCATCAAAATTTGAAAAACGACGGAAGCTAGAAGCATATCCGCGTGCAGCAGTCTCGTCCAATCTCATCATCATCATGCTCTACAGTCTCATGCATTGTGTAAAAATGCAGCAGGCCAATTGGCTTACGCCAACTAACTATCCGCTCGCGCGTGCAGTATAATAAAGACATGCAAAAACAACGGCT
>CALICZ010000044.1 GCA_938049075.1 uncultured Candidatus Saccharibacteria bacterium | reverse complement strand
CCACCACCCTGGTGACGGGTAGTGATGCGGCCATTGTTGTTGCGGCCAGCCTTCTGCTTGCCAGCCTTAACGAGGCTCTTGAGTGGCTTGCGCGTCGTTACATCGCTCAAATCTTGCGATGTCATGCCGCGGCGGGCGGGAGTGGTTGGGTTGTACTGCTTAATCGGCATTACTTATCCTCCTTCTGCTCTGTTTGCGGCTGTTGTTCTTCTGTCTCAAACACCTTGATCTCGCCTTCACTCAAGCGGACGTACGCCTTTTTGCTGTCGTGGCGATGTGTGGTGCCTGGGTAGCGGCGCTTACCTCGGCTATAGCGAATAGCTTTGCCGCTTTGCACGGCAGTAGTAACATTGGCTACCTTAGTGCCGTCATATTGCGCCTCGACAGCCGCAGCGATCTGCTGCTTGTTAGCCGACAGCGGCACATCAAAGATGTAGGTGTTTTGGCTCGTGATGAGCCGGTAGGATTTTTCGGTAGCGCGGGGAGTGACTAATACGAGTTGCATTTATTTGTCCTCCTGTGCGAGCCACGCCGTAATAACATCCAGCGCCTGAGGCGACAGGACGATATGGTCGGCATTAAGAATGTAATAGACATTGAGATACATCGCACTCACAGCCAGCACCTGCTGGAGGTTGGCGGTGGAGCGAATCAGCTCGGGCGACTTCTCGCCAGCGACGAGTAGCACTTTGCGCTCAAGCTTGAACTGGCGGAGAAACGCCGCAGCGTCTTTGGTCTTGCCAGTTACCTTGTCCTCAAAAGGCAAGACCTGGATCTTGCCAGCCTGGTGAGCCAGTGTGAGAGCTTGGCGGATGGCGACACGTTTGCTGGTCTTAGATAGCTTCTTGCGGTAGTTCTCGTTGCCGCGTGGGCCAAAGACCACACCACCACCCCGCCAAATTGGGTTGCGGATACTGCCGAAGCGAGCTCGGCCAGTGCCCTTCTGCCGCCATGGCTTCTTGCCACCACCGCGGACTTCGCCCCGCTGCAGGGTAGTTGCACTTGCCTGGCGGGCGTTTGCCAAGAACGCGTCGTAAGCGAGCTTGAGCAGCTCGTGGTTCGGCACATCGACGCCGAAGACGCTGGTTGGCAAGGTTGCTTTTGCTGGCTTGGTAGATTCAGCCATTACTTAGCACCTCCTAGGATAATTAAGCCCTTCTTCGGGCCTGGGACAGCGCCTTTGACACCAATCAAGTTATCCTCAGCCGAGATAAACTCAACCGTCAGATTCTTGACAGTGACGCGCTCGTGGCCCATCTGGCCTGCCATGCGCTTCCCTTTGAAAATCTTTTGTGGGTACATGCTACCGATCGAACCAACCTTACGCGTGTTACCCTTACCACCGTGGGTTTTGCGGTGGCGCTTAAAGTTGTGCCGCTTAATCGTACCGGCCCAACCTTTACCCTTGCTGATGCCCGTGACATCCACGACATCGCCGAGCGCAAACTCCGTAACGCTCCATGTGTCGCCCACCTTGACATCGCCAAGGTCGTCAACACGAAATTCCCGAATATGCTTCGGGGTGACACCGGCTGGCTTCACATGCCCAGCCACGGCCTTGCTCAGGTTCTTACCCGCACCATACGCCACCTGCACTGCGTTGTAGCCGTCTGTCTCGACGGACTTGACCTGAGTCGCAGCGACAGGCCCAGCCTGGATAAGCGTGACAGGAATCGTCGTGCCATCCTGGCTGATGATTTGGGTCATACCAATCTTGGTACCGAGAAGTGCTTTCATTGCCCTCTTGCTCCCATGTAAAATCCCCGGCGACTAGCAGTATCTTGGTACCAGCGCTGCATGGCTACACGCTTTGCTGGCCAAGACTTACCAATTCGTCCTGGGATGAGTTGCTATTACGTAATAAATTACAGCTACCATAGTACCATAGAATGGGGCGAGAAAGCAAGAGACCAACACACTAGAGTGCTGGTCTCTTACAGTATGCTGATAAGTGACAAAAATAAGAGAACGTAAGCGTTACTGAGGCTTGACGTAAATTCATTGTAGGCTACAGCAGGACACACCATTCTCAGCCAAAGCTATTGCGACAAACTATAGATCCCTTAGCGTCATCACTATTAACCTAATCCGTTAAGCTTGTCATTCGCTTCCTTTGCAGCGTTAAGGCCACCATCATCATATCTCTTTGCAACATAAGACGCTCGTGAGGTGCCGTTTTGCTGCGAAAAAATTGCCTGTGACGGAACATCTCCTTTCGTATAGCCATCTACGCCTGGTTGATATTGTACACATTCCGCTTCTGTAGAAAACTTTGTAATATCGATCTTTGTACCATTTGTGAATACCTGATAGTGTCGATCTTCGTCTGGTACTTCAGAGACAGCCTTGCTCTCTGGATCGACGGTGTATAGTTCGACATCATCTTTCGATACTTGTATACTTTCACCAATGCGAGAACCATCGCACGCAGGCATACCATTTACCGTTACGAGTGGAAGAGTGGCTGCAGAGCCACTATTTGGATCCGCCTTTTCTGTAATGATACCTGGGGCAACCCAGACTGCATGCTCACCAATAACTTCCCCCCAGGCATCATAGCTCGTTTGATCAAATAAATCACTCGTCTCCGGATAGTAAGGATCAACGCTCGTAGGGGTGACTGCTGCTGCAGGCTTTTCGGTCGCACCGCTATCCTCATGAGCTGCGCCACAGCCAGACAATCCAGCCGTCAAAGCCAACACTGCAGTCGTACCAACTATCCGATGAAACCGTGACAGACCTTTATCTTTCATTTCTTGCGTTGCTATTGCTGCTGATTCGTGAGACATAGGCTGCTCCTTTGGTCACTATTATTGTATAGTTATCTATTGTAGTATTCTCCCAGGCAAATTGCAAATGGGCGTCGTGTTCGCGCCATGGAGCTTTGCGGCCTACTGCCATCTCTATATCGCCCATTATGCTACAATATAATGCGTTAATGCGTCACTCAATCCTCTCACCTAGCTCTGTCGATGCGTGGCTTGCTGCGGCGGCTGCCCAGCTGCGGACGGCTGGTATTGCTAGCAGCCGGCTCGATAGTGAGCTCTTGCTGAGCCATGTGCTGCAGCGGCCTCGGCACTGGCTCCATGCCCACGGCGATAGCACACTCCTGCACGAGCAACACATGCAGGCGGAGCAGCTCCTTACCTGCCGCCTCCAGCATGAGCCACTGGCCTACCTGGTGGGGCACAAAGAATTCTATGGGCGCGATTTCGTCGTTTCGCCTGCGGTGCTCGTTCCCCGGCCCGAGACAGAGCAGATGATCACCCTCTTGCTGCAGCTCATTCAGCCCACGCAGAGCACCATTGCCGATGTTGGTACTGGCAGCGGCATTCTCGCCATCACAGCGCAGCTCGAGCTTCCACAATGCCAAGTTGATGCGTACGACATAAGCCCCAAGGCCCTCGCCATCGCTCAGCACAATAGCAAGCAGCACGGCGCTACCTCTGTTAAATTCATCCAGAGCGACCTGCTCGCGGCAGCGCAGCAGCGCTATGATGTCATTCTTGCCAATCTCCCCTACGTCAATCCCGCCTGGCAGCGCGACAACCGCGAGACAGCGCACGAGCCAGCCCTGGCACTCTTTGCTGAGGATGATGGGCTGGCGCTCATTTCTACCCTCCTTGCCCAGACGGAGCAATGGCTCGCACCTAGCGGCCTACTCATCCTCGAGGCCGACCCCTGCCAGCACTCACGCATCATCGCTCGCGCCGCCACGCACCAACTCACCCATGTGCGGAGCGAGGGGTATGCGCTTGCCTTTGCTAAGCAAAAAATCCTTCACTCGACTGTCTAAGTCCACGTTATCCGAGCTTCGTCTTTATCTGTGCGGTATCAACTAAGGCCATAACCTTCTTGATTTCATCACTATCGACAGGCAAGTCATTCAATCCAAGCTGACGTTCTTCTTCACGGTTCTGGCGTTCGATCACATGAATAGACTTTTTATTTGGACGCTTAATACCAAGGAGTAATTCCTCAAAGTCATTCTGCTCATAAGATATGCGATCATAATAATCTCTCGTTGCCTCCATATCGGGCAAATGATAACGCAACACCTCTGTTGGCTCACATCCAATTGGTGCTTCTGCACGATATTCATAACGCTGTTCACCATCATTAAGGAATATCTGTTTTTTTGTTATAGGCGATACACTCTTGATTGTTGCTGAACGAACAGTAATCGAGACATACGACCCATCATCATACCGAACCACTAGTGGAAGCATGGCAACATCCTCTGCATCTTGGTCGTCTTCTTCCTCAAAATGTATTGTCTTTGCTTGGTCAGCATACCTAAGGAATAGCTCATTAACACCGCGGTAGAACTGCTGAGCTGCACGACGTTGTTCGTTTTCCTGCACTGCTTCTTGTTGTGGAAGAATGTCCATTGCTGTGTGGGCTTGACTGTGCTCCATAATGCTCCTTTTTAGTATAGTATTCTACGTAGTTAGTCTACTATAACACCATACCGCAAAAATTGTAAACTCATGCACTTCACCTCTCCGTAGAATAACGAGAGATAGCCTTTTTCATCATAACACTAACTGCAATGCACGCTGTGCAATTTGCTCTGCAGTCTGTATAGCCGTTAACCCCCAACGCTCGGGCCGCAGCATACGACTCCCTTTGTTGAGCGCTTGATGGGTATAATAGTCTGGTGATTGGATTGTCGCGTGTTGGAGCAGATCGCACACATCGGCTAGTTCTTGGCTATCTACCTCTGTTGGTTGCACCTTATCTTGTGATATAAAGACATCATCCAGCTTGGTATAATCATACTCATAGCAAAATACCTTTGGCTCAGCCAGCGATGCATCGCTATGGTCAGGTGCGTCGAGGTAATACGACCGCACTGCGCCAGCATATGCGCCGTATCGATCTACCTCGTAGATGACAATATGCGGGTCGTGCACCCGGCCATCTTTACCCAAAGCAGCCCAAGCACTCAGGGTGAGGCGCTGCCCATTATCAGTTTTGTGGCCAAAGTATACACTGCGCACCTCACCACCGTCGTAGCGCTGCCGGTCAGCCGCACCACGTCGGCGCGCACTTCTATACTGGGTAGTAATAATATCCTGGACGACTGCGGTGAGCTGCTCAGCCAATAAGCCCGGCTGCTCGTGCTGGCCTGGCGGTGCAAACTCAGTGCCAGTATTAGTTACGTGTGACGCGAGACGCAAATCATCGCCCGCGCGGGGTGTTGTGTTGTATGTCATATTGTTCTCTCTGTTTGTTAGATATACTTCCCTTTTAGCATACTATAGAAGGATAGCTTCGTGCAAATAACAGAGGTGATCAAATGAACGTCCTTATACTATATTCAGAATAGCTTTACTATAGCTCTCTGTACTCTGCCGTTGCGAGCAGTTCGCGCAGCTTGAGAACCAAAAACCACCCATCAGCTGGGTGGTTTCTTGTTGCTATTGCTCAATACACCGTGATTATTTGATCGATGTGATCATAATGCGGCTGTATTGCTGGCGGTGGCCACGCTCTTTGTGGACGCGCTTCTTGGCTTTGTAGCGAATGACGCGGATTTTGTCGCCCTTAACAAGCGCTTCCACGACCTCAGCCTTGACCTTAACGCCTGCAACGTGCGGCGTACCAACAGTGGTCGTCTCGCCATCGATGGTCAGGAGTGCATCGGCTTCGAGCGCTTTTGTGCCGTCCGGGAGGCGGTCCACCAGGAGGGTCTCTTTTTCGGCGACAAGATACTGCTTGCCGCCAAGCTGAATGACTGCTTTCATCTGATTCCTTATAATTATTAATACTTCCGACTGATTGTAGCAGAGACGGCGGTGGATGTCAAAGCTGGTATATCTAACTATCATTACTCACCAGCCGCTGCACCACCGTTGGTAGCTCTGCCTCGCTGCGCCAGGGCTCCGTCCGCGTGGCAATGAGCTGGTCGCTCAGGTAGCTCTGCTGGCCCACGCTGTGGTGCTGCGCCAGGGCGATTGGCTTGCCCAGCGCTAGCGCCGCACCCACCTCTATAAGCATCCCCTCGCTGCGCCGCGGCGACGCTTGGACCACGAGTACCATATCGTACTGGGGCAACACGCTCAGCGCACGGCGGATGAATTCACCTGGCGTATGGTAGCTAGGCCAGGCTGGGTCGAAGAGATTGCAATACACCGCGCAGCCCACCTGCCTGAGCGCTGCCACCACTGTGCGCATCCGAGCGCGCACCACTGCCTCATCCTCACCGGTAAAGGCATAGGAGCAAAAAATGGCAGGCGGGGTGACTAGTGGAGTGGAATTCATACAAATAATAGTATACGCTATCGAGCAGGAAGTAGCACGCTGAGGCCACTCGCACGTACTATTTTCATGGCGCAAATTGTCAATACATAATGACCCCAGAGCAAGCGCTACATGCACATTGAGCAAGAAACTATCTGGAGGTTAGTGACGAAGTAGGCGGAAGAGCTCTATAGAATTATCTGGCCAGAACATTTTCGGCTCGATATGCACATGGCGTTTACTGGTTTGCTATTAGTAAAATCTTAAAATTCAGAGCGAGCGCCTTGACGGGTCACTCATATATTGATATATATATATTAACCTTTTGCAATCCCGCAAAGGGTTCGGACTTTTCTAGGAGGCTACAATGACTCTCAACATCTTCGCG
>CALICZ010000043.1 GCA_938049075.1 uncultured Candidatus Saccharibacteria bacterium | reverse complement strand
TCTTGATCGTCTTGGACGTTGGGCCGATGCCCATCTTGTCCATCACATAGACGATGCGACGATGGACAGGCTTCATGCCATCACGCACATCAGGCAGCGCGCGGTCGACAATGACCGACATCGAATAGCGCAGGAAGTTATCCTCCATCACGTCCTCGACGGTACGGACCTCCACACTGCGCGAGTGGCTCTGGTCAGGTATGGTAGCTGGGGTGGTTGGTTGGTTATCTTCTGGCTGCATTGTATGTTCCTCGTTCATAGATTAGATATCAAGCTCCTCTAGGCTGACCTTTGCAGCGTTGGCCTGGATGAAGTTCTTGCGCACGCTTACTTCGTTGCCCATTAGCTTGGTGAAGATTGCGTCGGCACGCTCAGCATCCTCCAACTGGACTTGCACGAGCACGCGGTGCTCGGGGTTCATCGTCGTCTCCCACAGCTGGTCGGCATCCATCTCACCCAGACCCTTGTAGCGTTGCAGAGCGGACTCACTCAGGCCAGCTTGTTTGATGCGGGGTTCGCTTGGGTCTATCTCTACCCCACGAGCCTTGCGTGCTGCAATCTGCTCATCGTAGTAGGCCTCGAGAGCTTCTTCGTTGTAAATATATTCTTGCTTGTTGCCCGAGAGACGGAGCTTGAACAGAGGTGGCTTGGCCAAATAAATATGTCCTGCTTCCACAACTGGCTGCATGTAACGGAAGAAGAAGGTCATGAGCAGTGTGGCAATGTGGCTGCCATCGACATCGGCATCAGTCATGATGATAATACGGTTATAGCGCAGCCCCTTGATGTCGAAGGTGTCACCAATCCCCACGCCCATGCCCTTGATGAGGCTGAGGATCTCACGGTTGGCGTACATTTTGTCGAGGCGAGCACGCTCGGTGTTGAGCACCTTACCACGCAGTGGCAAGATAGCCTGAGTACGACTGTCGCGCCCAGTCTTGGCTGAGCCACCAGCTGAGTCACCCTCCACGATGTAGAGCTCACACTCTTCGGGATTTTTGCTGGAGCAGTCGGCCAGCTTGCCTGGCAGGCTTGCGCCATCAAGCGCCCCTTTGCGGATCACGGTATCACGCGCCGCTCGGGCAGCCTTGCGAGCTCGGGCAGCTAACGTCGCCTTGCCAACGATCTTCTTGGCCACCGCCGGATTTTCTTCTAGATAGTACGAGAAATACTCGCTCATTACTTGGTCAACGTAACGCCGCACCTCGGGGTTACCAAGTTTATTCTTGGTTTGGCCCTCAAACTGCGGGTCGGGCAGCTTGACGAGGATAACGGCGGTGAGCCCCTCGCGGATGTCATCACCCGAAAGGTTGTCATCCTTCTCTTTGAGGAGACCGTTCTTGCGCGCATAGTCATTGATGACGCGGGTCATCGCTGCGCGAAAGCCCACAAGGTGTGTCCCACCATCAGGGGTCAGCACGTTGTTGGCGAAGGGCCGGACGGTCTCGACGTAGGTATCGTTGTATTGCACTGCCACCTCGATCATTGAGTCCTCGACCTGCTTCTCCACATAAAAGACATCGTCGCTCAGCACATCTTTACCAACGTTGAGGTTCTTGACATAACTGCGAATCCCTCCCTCGAAGTAAAAGGCCTGGCGCTGCTTGGTGCGCTCATCATACACAGTGGTGTAGACGCCTTTCGTGAGGTAAGCTTGGTGGCGAAGGTAGTGTACCACCCACTTATAGTCGAAGTCGACTGTCTCTTTGAATATGGTTGGGTCGGGATAGAAGATAATCGTCGTACCGTCAGGCCGGTCGGTTTTGCCCTTATTCTTGAGCGGTACAGTAGTATGGCCACGCTCAAATTCAATCCGATGGAGGCGTCCTTTGCGCACCACCTCAGCCACGAGGCGACTCGATAGCGCATTAACCACGCTCGAGCCCACACCGTGCAAACCAGACGACACCTTGTAGCCACCGCCACCAAACTTACCACCAGCGTGCAGCACCGTCAGCACTGTCTCGAGCGTGCTCAGGCCAGTCTTGGGGTGCTTATCTACCGGGATACCGCGCCCGTTGTCCGTCACCATCAGGCCACCATCGGCCAAGATACGCACATCGACGCGCGAGGCATAGCCGGCAATCGCTTCATCGATGGAGTTATCAGCAATCTCCTTAATCAAGTGGTGCACGCCATCATAGCCCGTGCTACCAATATACATCCCCGGGCGCTTGCGGACTGGCTCGAGACCCTCGAGCACCTGAATTTGCGAACCGTCATACGATCCATTATCTACTTGTTTGTTCATTCATTTCCCTCACTATTAGGTCATTCGGGTTACATTACACGCACCTTATTGTATCATAATCGCCGAGGCAGCGAAAATAACAGGGGTGGAGAGAGTGATTTAAATCATAAGAACTCACCTTCTTTGTATCAGCTCCACCCCCATCACTTCATCTGATGGAGTGTGAGATAAAGCAAGAGCCCTAAGATTCAGGCTACTCATACTTACTCGTCGCAACAAGGATGAAGCCAGCGACAGCCATCACTGGTGATACGACAAACCACGCGATGCCGGCATATATCACGATCGACGCCACCATCCCCATCGCCAGTAGTGTCGGTTCATTGATAAGAGTCTTCAAAACATGCCAATGTGCACTAAGAAAATTAGTCACACCAAAAAGCATCGACACAAGCATACCATACAGTGCCATCATCGGTACAGCTGCTGCAATCATCAGCCAGAGGCCAGTCTTGCGCTTCATCATTTGATTGAGCGTCGTATCATCTACATCATTACGTTTTG
The DNA here is from genome assembly GCA_938049075.1 of uncultured Candidatus Saccharibacteria bacterium. GTDB lineage: Bacteria > Patescibacteriota > Saccharimonadia > Saccharimonadales > Saccharimonadaceae > Saccharimonas. Next base: position 4,653 of record CALICZ010000043.1, on the reverse strand, counting down.
CTGGTATCACTGGCTGCATACCAAGCAATACATACCAGAGGTAGAGCGAACCAATGAAGCTCGGTATGTTACTCATGAGAACTGCTGTATTATTAGCTACTAACCCTACAGGGGTGTGCAGTATACCACCACTGAGCCAACCCACAATAAATAGAGCCCCATTCACCAGCAACAAGCCAAGCGCTCCAATCCTCTGCCAATACCGATCGGTGCGGTGCGATTGCCGCAGCGTGATGACGCTCTGCACTAGTATACTCGCACTCCAAGCGGCGAGTAGCCAGCCAAATACCTGTTCCACCACTGTCAGGCCACTCGCTAGCACCGTGCCCTGCAGACATACGATGGCTGCATTGGCAATCATCCCCACCCCACCAGCAATCACCCACGCCTCAAGCAATGGACGACGTGGCGGCGCAGACGCATCAGATGTGCCTGTGTGGCTATGCTGTTTTGCAGTAGTTGTAGCGATGGATTGCGTTGGCATGGGGTGGTTCTCCTCTGTTAGGCGGTAGTTTTGGTGCTTGATTATTCGCGCTGGCTGTTTGCCACAAGAACCATACCAATGATAAGCATGACGATACATGGCACAATCAAGATCATGCCAGCGATCATAAAGAGAAGGTGAATCATGCCCAAAAACGATAGTATTGACGTAAAGATCGTAGTACCTCGGCTTGTGCCGCTCATCAGCATCAACGTCCCCGAAAACTGCGCAAGAGCCGGAAGTACAAATGCCGTCACAATCAGCCAGAGACCGATACGTCGACGTCGCATCAAACGAGCATATGTTGTAGCGGGCACATCAGGTGCAGTGCGCGGCGCGATTGTCCGCTTCGTACAGAGTAATAAGTACCAGAGGTAGATGGAGCCGAACACAGCGATGACGGTACTTACCTGCATGACTGTACTGTTTATCCATATAACCGCCTTTTGTCCAGGGCTCACAAAGAACAAATTGTATAGCCATTCGCTTATGATGAGTGCGGCTGGGTTACCCGCCACCAAGAGTAAGGCAAGGAACCGCTGTATATAATGATCTGTCCGGTGGAGCTGCATCAGCGTGCTGATCCCTTGCACTACCAAGCTCACACACCACGCCAGGATGAGCCAGCCAGCCATCCGCTCTGGTGACGTGCGGTCTACCTGCCCCACCATCAGTGCACCATAGAAGCTCACCATCGCAGCATACATCAGCATTCCTGCTGCTCCCGTCGCAATAAACGCCTCCAACACTGGCCGGCGGTGGGCTGTCGCATGTGCAACAGGGCTAGCTGACGATGGCGGTGTGTCTGTGCGGCTAGGTGATGTATTATCTACGACAGCTTGCGATTCGCTATTTGCTGGTGCGTTGGCTAGCGCAACAGAGGTCGTATTTGCCTTTGTTGTCTTCTTTGCAACAGATCGTGATTGTTGTGATTTTTGTTTGGAACGCCGCATCGCGCGCTTCTTTGGGGATGATGTCGCTTGTGTCTCTGGCGCGGTGGGCGCTGCTGGGGTTAATTTTTTTCGTGGCATAGAACCGTCCTCCTCTGCCTAGTATACGCGCTCTATCACCGTTTTGCCACATAAAAACATGCAATTGCCTCAAACGCAAAAACCAGTGCCAGCTCGTACCAGCCACCACGCCCCACCGAGCGCGCCCCAATCAGCAGCACTGGGGCTAGCGCCAGTACCGAGCCAAAATAATAACAGCGCCGAAAGCTGAGCGTCACTGCTCGCCGCTGCGCCTCGGGAAGCCAACGCCGCAGCGCCGCTGCAATACCCGCCAGCAGGCACGTTAGCAACCCCAGCATTACCACATAGCACAGCACAAAGACCAGCACGATCCCCAAGGGGTGGATCGTCGCTGGCGTGGTGGTCTGCAGCACAATCGCCAGCAGCACCGCTGCAGCCGCGCTCACACTGGCAAGCAGGATTCTTCGAGACATATCTATCACTATACCAAGCAATCCGCCTGGTGAGAAGCCCGAGCAGCCACACAAAGCAACGCGCTTGCAGCGTCCTCTATAGATATATAATTAGGACGCCCGGCAGCCGCTACGGGCCGAGGTGCCCCACAGTGTGGAGCATAAGTGGTGCGCCTCAGGCATGCGCCATATAGACGAGGCCACCACGCGTCAGCGCCAACGATGACAAAAGTACTTCTACTTGGGGGGTACTCTATAGTATTGGCGGAGCGCAGGCAGTGCCAAAGCTCAGCGCTGTGCTGCGCTCTGCCGCTGCCTGGTGTGCGCCAATGGCGACGCTATGTTGGGTTATGTAGGGTAAGCTTTTCCGTTTTTTCTTGGGTGTTTGTGTTTGTCAAAGCTTACTTCTACGTTAGCACAAGCGGTATGGTAAGTCAATGCATTTTGAGGCTGAGCTGCAAAACCCCAGCAGTGCTTGCGGTGTGGTTATTGTATGCGGCACGCTTTATTATAATGATCTTCGACTTCGGCGCTCAACGATAGGCATCGAGCGGCTATTGCTTATGGTGGCTCAACCAACCCACAGGTCGTTTGCCGCTGCCATACATCGCACCAACGCAAAGCACAAGCGACATCACTATCATGCGAACTATCGCAAAACATTGCCTCGCCACCCTCTTTCTCACCCACGCGAACATTGGCGGCTTGCTCATCTCTTGCACCTCTGTACTTTCGAGAGTTGTGCACAGGCATTTTTGTTGTATATATTGCAATAATTTTTTGTTCGTTTTTGGCTCTGTACTGTATGCTACCTCTGTTGTATTTCATTGCTCGTGTTGTGTTTATTACGCAGTTTTTTGGCGATATGAGGCCAACCAGGGTGTCTGTTCGATGTGGTATTTTTTACGCAAAAATATTGCCAAAAATCGTTGACACAAGCAGTTTTCTCCCATATCATAAGGGTAGCTTCTGAATAAAAAAATTATGCAGAGGCCAAAAATAAACAAACATACGAAAACTCCACATCCAAAAACAACCACTACTCGCAGGTGGTTGTTTTTTTGGTGAGAGAGGTTTGGCTAGTAGGTGCCTTGTGGCGATACTTCGCAGCAGTGTTTGTGATTTGTACGTATGCAGCCCCCTGGATTGTGGCGCAATAAAAAATCGCCCACACCTGGTGAGCAATCATCTCCTATATGGTGGAGCTGCCGGGTACTGCCCCCGGGTCCGCTTGGTGCCCTCGTATTCGTCTACGAATGTAGGTTTGTTTATGTGTTTGACAACGCGAGGCCGATCAGAAACAAACCAAAAATACAGCCTATCGTTGCGCGGTATATGTCCTCTCCTCGTGCCGCTGCCACCAGGAGAGCAAGCAACATAGCTATGACACTACGAGATGCCCTGTTGCCATGCACCTCATAGCGATCGCCAGACTAAGCGGCGAGTGCAACCGCGGCGGTCTTGGAAGGTGCGAAGATCTTCTCAACACTGCGGAATGCTGCTGCAACTTTACTTTTTGCAGTTATATCTATGCGTGTCGTGCATATCCGATTCGCAGAATACAATGACAAAGTCCAAACGTCGAACGCTATATCAGCCCCACGTCTGCACATATTATAGCACGGTTTTGCTCATGTATAACCTCCCGTAGCTTGGATCTTGCAACTATGAGCAACATGAGGTTGGCTCTCTTGGAGAGGTTTAAGCCCCAGATTATCTCACGGCGCCAAAGTGCCCTCATCTCCATCGCAGCGCTCTTTTTCTCATCTCTGTATACAAAATCGTATTCTCACAGATTTGTAAGCTCATACAAACTCATACCAAAACAATTTGCACAGTCCTCACCAATATGCTTAACTATAAACAGCATGAACAAAGTCGCAAAAATCAGGTCGGTTGCGCCCGTAGGGTTCGCTGGCCATATGATTGATGTCGAGAGCGACATGACCAAGGGCTTGCCCGCCCTGCAGATCGTTGGCCTGGGCAACAAAGCGATCGATGAAGCGCGCGAACGAGTACGCAGCGCCATCACCAACTCCCTGCTGGAATATCCAGCCCAGCGCATCACCATCAACCTCGCACCGGCCGAGCTACCCAAGGATGGCACACACTACGACCTGCCGATTGCCCTTGCCCTCCTCACCAGCAGCGGCCAGCTCCGGCCCGAGCAAGTGGCTGGGGCGGTCTTTGCTGGTGAACTAGCACTTGATGGCACACTCCGCCCAGTCAAAGGTGCCATTACCATTGCCGAAGCAGCTCGTGATAATAATTACAACACCGTCTATTTGCCTGTGGATAATCTCGCCCAAGCTTCACTCGTATCAGGGGTAAGGCTCTATGGTGTACCAGATCTTACAACACTTTTCCTCCATCTCAAGGGCGAAAAATCGCTGCCAATCTACCAGCCATCACCCACTGATGATAAAATAACAACACCCGCGTCATCACCCCTGCTCGACGATATCTACGGCCAGGCCCAAGCCAAGCGCGCCCTCACCATCGCCGCAGCGGGCCACCATAACATCCTCTTCACTGGGCCACCCGGCACTGGTAAGTCGATGCTGGCCAAGACGCTGCCCAGCCTCTTGCCGCCTCTGACTCCAGATGAACAGCTGGCCGTAACGAAGCTGCACAGCCTGGCTGGTCTCTCGCTCGACCAAAGCGTCCAAGCGCGGCCATTTCGGGCGCCGCACCACACAGCAAGCCGCGCATCGCTGATTGGCGGTGGGTCGGTACCACAGCCTGG
>CALICZ010000042.1 GCA_938049075.1 uncultured Candidatus Saccharibacteria bacterium | reverse complement strand
GTCGAGGTCGCGCTGAGGCAACTCGAAGTAGTCGTCCATAGCAGCCACCAGCTCCATCACGGCGTCTTCTGCCTCGGTGTCGCCCTCGAGCGCCTTGGTAGCAGAACCCTTGATGATTGGTGCGTTGTCGCCATCGTAGCCGTTCTTGGTGAGCAGCTCGCGGACGTCCATCTCAACCAACTCAACCAACTCTGGGTCAGCCAAGTCCATCTTGTTGAGGAAGACGACGATCTTTGGCACACCAACCTGGTGAGCAAGCAGCACGTGCTCGCGTGTCTGTGGCAATGGACCATCGTTGGCGGCAACCACTAGCACAGCACCGTCAATCTGAGCGGCACCAGTAATCATGTTCTTGACGTAGTCGGCGTGACCTGGCATGTCAACGTGCGCGTAGTGGCGCTTCTCCGACTCGTATTCCTGGTGGGAGCTGGCGATGGTAATACCGCGTTGCTTCTCCTCAGGAGCGTTGTCGATGTCTTCGTAGTTGCGAGGCTTGTTTACATCGCTTGGAAGACGCTTTGCCAACACGTGAGTGATGGCAGCCGTTAACGTTGTTTTACCGTGGTCGACGTGACCCATAGTACCAACGTTAATGTGTGGCTTACTTCGATCGAAATCTGCCATGTAGGTAAGTACTCCTTACTTATGTTAATATTTGGTACGACGCGAGCTACTTGCCGGAGTAGAGACACTACGACAAAACGCGTCGCGCGTTAGAATTTATTATAGGGTGCGGTGGCAAAAAAGTAAAGTAGCTAGTCCCACCAAACATACCACTGTCGACTACTATATACCTGGTTTGCCAAAGCTTCAAAGGTCTCCGACCCTTGATAGACTGCGTCGCCATATGAAAAATAGAAGAGCTCAACGGCAACCGCCTTAGCATCGGCATCGGTCTGCGGTGGACGCTCGACGTAATACTCAACAGTATCATGGCTGATAGCGGCAGGCACAGCACCGTACTTCTCATACCAATAGCGCGATACCGCCACCTGGATGGCTGGCTCAGGACAATCATTCCAACCACCCATACAGAGATAGGCTAGTGCCTCATACGGTGCTGTAGTCGGTAGTTTGATAATAATAACCGGATTGTCGCTATCTGCCTGGAATGGGCTGATGAAGTCAACTGTAGTAAGGTCATCGTCATCAGGCGACGCCGAGAAGCCCGGCGCAAAATAGTCATCCACAGTAGAGACGTGCTGATCCTTTTTCGCCGTTTCAGCTGGCAGCTCCTGCGCAACTTGAGCAAAGAAGGCTGGTACATCAATTGCCTGCGATGCTTCCATGGTGCGCCGCACAAGCTCGGGGACTGTCTGGACGCCAGCGTTCTCTAGGCCTTCCGCTATCTCATCTAGGATGAGGTCATCGAGCGTTACAATCACAGGCGTGAAGCCCTCGTGCTTACCCTGCTCGCGTAACTGTAGATAGTGCTGCGTTGCATTAACGACTTCGCATTCTACGTAGTCGACGCCGCTCCCGGCAAAGAGTTTTTTGAATTGCTGCATTATATCTGACATAGTATTCCTCCTTGAGGGCATTATAACACAGAGGGATGTATCAATTATTATTGAGTGCAGCGAAGAAGGTGCGAACCTTTGGTTGTGTGGAGTGATTAATGACCTGCGCTGGCGTACCATCTTCAATAATCTTACCCCCGTCAAGAAAGACAATCCGCGATGCGACATCGCGCGCAAATGACATCTCGTGTGTGACGACGATCATTGTGATCCCTGTTTCGGCAAGGTGCTTAATGACCGCTAGTACCTCATCGACCATCTCGGGGTCGAGTGCACTCGTTGGCTCATCAAAGAGCAAGACTTTTGGCTGCATTGCCAAGGCACGGGCAATCGCTACCCGCTGCTTTTGCCCACCCGAGAGATGACTCGGGTATTCTTGGGCTTTGGCGCGAAGGCCAACCAGATCGAGCATTTGAAGCGCCTGACGCTTAGCTTTGGCTCTTGATAGTTTGCGCACCTTAAGTGGTGCAAGCATGATATTTTCGAGTACGGTCATATGCGGAAAGAGGTTAAACTGTTGAAAAACCATGCCAAGCTCAGTTCGGGCTTTGTTGAGGTCGGTCGCTGGATTGGTCATATCAATACCATCAACCCATACTTCCCCGCTTGTCGGCGTTTCGATCATATTAATACAGCGAAGCAGCGTGCTTTTGCCACCACCACTCGAGCCCAAGAGAACCACAACCTCTCCCCGCTTGATTGTCAGGTCAATGCCGCGCAGGACATAATTGTTGCCATAGTGCTTGCGGAGCTGCTTGATATTAATCATGCGCTTTAAGCCTCCTCTCTACTCGATTCATCACCCACGTAAATAGCGTGGTGAGGGCAAGGTAAACCATTGCAGCGGCAAAGAGCGATTCAAAGGCGGTGGCCGTTTGGAAGCGGATATTATCAGCACCGCGCATCAGATCGTTCATACCAATCCAACCAACGACTGACGTCTCCTTGAGGAGCGAAATCCCTTCGCTGATCAGTGACGGCAATGACTGCTTGAGTGCTTGAGGCAGGATGATATAACGCATGGTTTGCCAGCGACTCAAGCCAAGCGAGCGCGCCGCTTCGACTTGTCCGTTGTCGATACTTTCGATCCCGCCGCGAATAATCTCAGCAATATACGCACCACTGTTGATACCAAAGGCAAGGCTTGCAATCCACAGTTTTGGCACTCCACGGTACGAGCCAAATACCACGTAATACATAATGAGTAGCTGCACCAAAGCAGGTGTGCCACGAATGACCGTGGTGTAGGCATGAGCCAAGCTCGCCCATGGCCGCCAGTGCTGGAGGCGATGTAGTTTGCATGTGCGAAATGGTTGCCAAGCAGACTGCTGCATAAGAGCGACAACCAGGCCAATCACAAGCCCAATGATTGTCGAGAAGACGGTGAGAAGGATGGTCACTTCTAGGCCGCGCCACAAGAAAAGATAGCGCTCGTCGCCAAAAAGGATATCCCACACATTCATGGCCGGACCACTCCGAAGTGTTTTTTGATGAGCTTATCGTAGCGGCCATCACGCTTCATTGCGGCAATGCTAGCGTTTACCTCAGCGAGCAGTTTGCTATTACCCTTTTTGATAGCAATGGCGTAATCCTCGTGCGAGAGGTTGCGTGGCAAGGCAACGAGCTGCGGGTTCGTGGCGAGGTATTGCTGAGCTGGCCCATCATCCATAATGGCAGCGTCGATCCGCCGACTGCTGAGCTCTTGCACGACACTAGCTGTCGATTGGAGTTGTACCACGTGCGCCCCACGAATCTTGTGTGCCAGTGTATCGGCTGTGGTGCCAAGCTGCACGCCGATTCGCCTGCCAATGAGGTCATCACTGGTGGCAATTGTTGAGCCAGTCTTTGGCACAATTATCTTTTGCGCTGCAGTATAGTACGTGTGCGAAAACTCAGCATTCTTACGCCGGTCTGGTGTGACAGTCATACCAGCTGCAATGAGGTCGATTCGCCCAGCCTGCAGTGCTGGCAAGAGGCCATCAAAGGCGATCTCCTCAATTTGTAACGAACGGTTTGTGTCCTTAGCAATCTCCCGCACAAGGTCAATATCAAAGCCAACGATCTCCTGTCCCTGCTTATATTCAAACGGCTTAAAGCCAGGATCGGTGCCCAGCACGAGTGTTTTTTCCAGACCACTGCCGGCAGTCTTGGTGGTAGAGGCTGCTGGGCTCAGCTCAACATCCCAATACATATAACTCAGCAAAATTACTACCATAGCAGCGAAACTCAGCCATGTAAGCCGTGCTAGTCTACGTTGCTGACGAGTCGATTGCGCCATGCATATAAGTATAAGCGCTTTGCTAGACGGATGCAAGTACTTGTATTGTTCTATTTACCGCGCTATGATAAGAATACAAAAGCAACACGTAAGGAGGCACCCTATGAGTAGTCTTACAAAATACAATCCATTTGAGGAATTGCGCGCATTGCAGCGGCAGCTGTTTGACAATCCCTTTACCACGACACTCAGCCAAGCTGTCACAGCCGATGTCTACACGGTAGATAATACACTGGTTGTTGAAGCGCACGTGCCAAACTTTGCCGAGGAAGACCTCGATGTAAGCCTTGACAATGGTGCGCTCGTCATCCGCGGCGAACGGCACGAAAAAACCGAGGACAAACAGCGCAACTACGTCGTTCGTGAGAGTAGCACAAGCTTCTGTCGTCGTGTACAGGTACCAGATGGTAGCGATGTTGAGCAGATTAAGGCCCATCTGGAGGACGGCATCTTGAGGGTAACGGTACCACTGAAGCCACTACCTGCGCCGCAAAAAATTGCCGTCAAGAAAATAGCCAAGCACGACAAGAAAACGAAAAAGTAGTACAAACCATAGCCTTGCATTAACGAAAGCCGGTATATATACCGGCTTTCGTATACTATTCACCATTCCTCGCACTGAGACAAGATAATAAAACACCCCTATAACAGAGGTGTTTTATAGAGATAATATAAGAAGACTTACTTACTGCGCTTCTCGATAATCTCCTGCGCGACGTTTGGTGGAACTTCCTCATAGTGGGCAAGTTCCATCGTGCTAGCAGCTCGGCCCTGCGACATTGAGCGGATGTCGCTGGTGTAGCCAAACATGTTTGCCAGTGGCACAATAGCCTTCACGAGCTTCGCGCCGCCCATCAAGTCTTCCATTGCCTCAATGCGGCCCCGGCGACTATTGAGGTCGCCAATGATATCACCCATGAATTCCTCAGGTGTTGTCACCTCAACCTTCATCACTGGCTCAAGCAAGACTGGGTTGGCCTTCTTGATACCTTCGCGGGCAGCTAGGTGAGCAGCCAGATTGAAGGCGAGCTCGCTTGAGTCGACATCGTGGTAGCTTCCGTCGTACAAGGTTGCCTTGACGTCAACAACTGGATAACCAGCAATCACACCACCATCGAGTGTCTCCTTAATACCCTTCTGCACAGCTGGGCGGTACTCTTGTGGTACCACACCACCCTTGATTTCATCGAAGAATTCGTAGCCCTTGCCTGGATCGTTCGGCTCAAAGCGCACCCAGACATCACCGTATTGGCCACGACCACCAGACTGCTTGGCATGCTTACCCTGCGCCTCAGCCGTGCCCTTGATAGTCTCGCGGTAGGCAACTTGCGGCTCACCAACATTAGCCTCAACGTTAAACTCGCGCTTCATGCGGTCGATGAGGATTTCGAGATGGAGCT
>CALICZ010000041.1 GCA_938049075.1 uncultured Candidatus Saccharibacteria bacterium | reverse complement strand
GTAGCACCGTCGAACCCGGCTCAAGCCTTAAGAGTTGTCCAGATTGTAAAGGCACTGGCCAGCGCGTGCGGACAATGAATACAATGTTTGGCCCCATTCAGCAGGCGGTAACGTGTGAGACGTGCCAAGGCCGTGGGCAGATTCCTGAGAAGGCCTGTACAGTCTGCCAGGGTAGCGGTGTGCAGCGCCGCGAGCAAACGATTACAGTCAAGATTCCCGCTGGTATCGATAACGGCTCAACGATTCGTCTCCGTGGTCGTGGCGAAGCTGTAGGTGGTGGTAGCAAGGGTGATCTTTATGTGCAGGTGCGGGTCAATCCACACAAGACGTTTAGCCGCGAAGGTGATGTAATCCTGAGTGAGGAGCATATCGGTATGGCAGACGCAGCGCTTGGTGCTGAACTCGACGTCAAGACAGTCGACGGGACAATTACAATGAAGGTGCCAGCTGGTACGCAATCGGGCACAGACTTCAAGCTATCTGGCCATGGTGTGCCACACATGCGGAGCGATAAGCGTGGGCCTCATATCGTGACAGTAGTGGTCGACACCCCAACCAAACTAAACCGCCGCCAGAAGGAAATCCTCCGCGAGTTTAATGATACATTAGGGCGGAAGGGGATATTTGGGCTGTAACATAGAAACTGTTAGTAGAAGTTAGCCCCTAAGATGCTTGTACAGCGCCAATAGTCTAACGTATTAATGATAGATTGAAAGGCTATTGACTCTTCTCATAAACAATGTATAAATAGAGTGTGAAACGCTGCTAAATTAGTGATATCTAAAATGATACAAGAAAAAAGAGATATTTTAGTTATGTTTAGCTATCGTAACCACAAGCGTGGTTATATTGAGATGCTTTTTGATCGTCTTTCAGCTCGATCACAGCAGTATCCGCTACAGCTTTACAGAGGGTCGCTATCTGATATACATATTTACATCAAAAACAACCATCTCTCAATAATTGATACACTAACAAATCGTGATATAGCTAGTTTCGATGGCATCTATTTTGAATTGTGGTATAAGGCGCAACAGCAAGCTCTAGCTGTTGCACAGTATGCGAAAACACATAAAGTACCTTTTTTTAGTGAAGAGCTGCTTAAAATAATGCCAATGACAAAGGTGGGTGAAGTTGCTTGTCTTGCAGATAAGAAAATTCCTTTGCCAGATACCTTCATTAGTAGCTGCCGTCAGATAAAAAAGTCTTTCGAAAGAACCCCCCCTTTTTTATATCCACTTATTGTCAAAGCAGCGGATGGTTATGGTGGCAAAAAGAACTTTTTGGTTGATACCTATCAAGATTTACAAAAGATATTAGATAGCCATAAAGGCACCCAATTTGTTATTCAAGAATATATCCCAAATGATTGTGACTATCGCTGCTTAGTCTTTGGTGAGGAAATTAAATGTGTCCTCAAACGAACGCGCGATACAGCGAGTAGTTCACATTTGAATAATACATCAGCTGGTGGCAAGGGGGAGATAGTCGCATTAGATAGTTTGTCAATAACTGCGCGAAAAGCCGTGCTAGCAGCAGCGCGAACACTTAATCGTGATAGTTTCGCTGGAGTTGATTTGATGATCAACAAAGAAACTGGCCAGCCTTATATTCTCGAAGTCAACCAAACACCGCAGATAGAAATTGGTGCAGAGATAGAGCATAAGATGGATGCTCTACTAAGATATATGGAGAAAATAACACGATGAGTCGCCCAATCATTGTTTTTGTTTTTGCATGGGAAGGGACTAACTCAAGTACGCGATACGGTGGTTTTGCCAAGCGATTGATAAAAGCTGGTAATTTTCCAGAAGCTGAGGTCAAAACAATCGCACTCGAAAATTTGGTATATCATGTCAGTCACGACAAGGCGAGCGTTATAGATGCTGTTACTGGATTTGACCTTGGTGATGCGCAGTTTGTCTATCTCAAATCTTGGAGTGGCTTGCCTGATGAGGCAGTTGCGTTAGCTCACTATCTTTTTGCAAAAGGTGTGCCCTTTGCTGACATGCTTGCGCATGGAAGAGGCTCTTCGAAGCTCGTTACCCTCTTCAGGCAATGGGCAGCAGGCAATCGTACTCCTCAGACACTGTATTGTTATAAGCAAGAGGTTATTCTCAATACTCTTGCGACTAACCCACTGGGTGAGCGCTTTATTATGAAAGACGCGTACGGCGCAAAGGGTCAGAATAATCATCTTGTAACGTTGAGCCAAGCAAGGCAGATCTTAGAGAAAAACACGGATATAACCTATTTGTTTCAAGCGTATATTCCAAATGATGGGGATTATCGCGTTGGGGTGTATGGCGGAATACCAAAATTTGTTCTCAAACGAATCGGTGATCAGTCGTCTCACCTCAACAATACATCGGCAGGCGGTAGGGGTGAGTTGCTTGCTGCTGAGACCATGCCAAAAAGACTCTTGAATTTAGCAAGGCGCGCAGCTTCTGCGTCTGA
>CALICZ010000040.1 GCA_938049075.1 uncultured Candidatus Saccharibacteria bacterium | reverse complement strand
GGTTTGGGACCGTGAGGTCGCTGGTTTGAGTCCAGTCACCCCGACCATATTTTGTAAGTAATTTTGATCTGGCTTGTGTAGTCAGATTATTTTTATTATTTTTGATAAGTGCTGTAGTGGTAAGAGCAAAACTAGCTTACTTTTTTAGTAACTTTTCTCTGCGTAAAGCAAGAATACTTCCGACGACGAACAAGCAGATACTTATCGCAATTACCGCAAACGCACCCTCCGTCCACGGCGCAAGAAAAGACTTATCCTCCCCTCGATCGGCCGCATTTATTTGGGTAGCAAAGGACCACATTGAGAAACCTGTCGCACCAAGAAATAACACTCCGCTCACTACCATAAGCCAATGGCTGAATCGAGAAGGTGCCCCAACATAAAGGAGCGAGAAAAATACAGAAAACACACAAAGAGAAACGAAAACAAATGGAAAAAACGGCCACAGTACAACAAATGCGATTATAATAACCCACCACACTGTCGCTTTACCCGCTCCATGTCCACCAAGCAGCAACGTCCCCATATCGCGGAGGCGCAGTCGACACCCCATTGCCAGCGCCGCACGCGCGATATGATTGCACTCGTGTGAGGTTGCTGCAGTGAGGTCGGCGTGCCACTCGCGTGTATAGCGTTCACGTTGGCTATACGGGACAAGTTTGATTGCTCGTGCCAGGATGCGACTGGTTCTGTCTAGCGGCTTTTGGTGTGTCATAATCTACCCCTTTCGAATATTGTTGCTTGGCAGCTTCGCTACCAAGCTTGAGTTTTTGTTGCACCCAAATGCGGCCAGCTGGCGTGAGAATATAGAGCCGTCGCCTTGGGCCGCTCCTTATGGAATCATCATCCCAATGCGACTGCACGAATCCTTCGCGTTCGAGCCGCTCAAGGAGCGGATAGACTGTGCCAGTTGGCCGCTCAGCACGCCGTGATAACTGGAGTCCCCATACATCCTCTGTCGCACAATTAGAGTTGATAGAGAACATCCTTGGTGGCTGGTGTCAGGCGAAGGTATATACTCATATTTCTAACGCTATATAGATAGAGATATAATGTCAAGTGGTAGAAAGATGTGACCACAAAATGATCTTCTTTGGTTAGCGAGGGCTTAGCCCTGTTAATTAAAAGACAGTGGTAAAATTGCACACCATAGCATCGGTTTGTGCTGTCGTGTATAATGACTAGTAATTATGGTAGCCCAGTCTTCTCAGCCAGCAAAGTCGAAGGAGCAGCCCAAGCAGCCACAGCCGCGGCGGTTTGCGCTTTTGGTGACGCATTTCTGCGCGTCGGTGGGGTATCTCTTTTGTTTGCTGCTGTGGGTGTGGTGTGCCATGCAGTTACTCTACCCATACATCACGCGAGATAAGGCGCTTTGGGTCATACCAGAGCCGCACGACCAGCCGGAGATCACACTCCCGCAGGGTATACCCTCGGGGGCAGACTTGCCGCAGCCAGTAGCGATTGCACTCGTAGCAATCATCACCATCGGTATGATTGGGTGCGGTCTCTATATGCTAGTCATGTTACCGCGCAATATAGCTAAAACAGGCGAGCGCGTAGTAAAAAAGACAACAAAAGCAGTTGCACCCTTAGCGACGAAAACCCACCAGCCAGTGAGCAAGAAGCAACGCACCATCCTCAATACGCGCATTGCGGCAGGCATTAAGGCGCTGGCTTGTGTCGTGCCAGTGATTGTCCTAATGATCTGGCCGGGTGCGGCACCATTGTCGCAGCATGTGGTACGGATCGTTGCAGTGTTTTGTGCAGGCATGGCATCCTTGAGCTTTTTGCTCCAGTATGCGCTAGCACGGATGCTTGGTGTGCCTGATACGCTCCTCAAGTAGTTATTGTCTTCTTCTGACATAACAATACCTCTGCCAAGAGCAGAGGTATTGTGAGGATGAGTGCTATCCTTGCGGCGGGAAGGGATCCTTCTTGGGTGGGACGGTATCGGCATCGCGATACTGGGCCGTACCGTCGGCGCGCTGGATTCTGAGCTCGCCACCACCGTGCTGACGCATATAGCGCCTAGTTTGATCGATGACTTCCTTCTGGGTGGTACCCACAAAATGGACGCGGCCAGTGCTATCGTCGACTGCTTGGTAGCCTTTGAGTTTGTTACCGCTAATCGTAAAATTTTGTGCCATGGAGTACTCCTCGTGCGGCTTTAACGATATTGGTATGCAAGGTGCCAACCCTGCCTCTTTCTAGCCTAATACAAGATTGCCGAGAAGGCAAATTGATACTGTAGGGAGTAATGAGTTGAAGTAAGCTTCAAGTGGAGAAATAATGATTTGATATATCACAGATGAGGTTGATGGTGATACACGAGTACTCTTGAGCTGGCCAAAGTATAGTATACAACATTAGTGACTCATAATTATGGATAAAATTGCTATGACATATATGCGATATAGCTAAAGTGTGCTATAAATATAAGCATAAGAGTATTTCGGAGGGGGAATAATGAAACGATGGGGATTGAGCGTTGTGCTGCTGTGCGGTGCACTCTATGGGCTCGCGATAGCTCCGCCAGTGCGGGCGAATACGTCGCTGTGTGGTACAAATGATCAGCTGTTCAGAGCGGTGCGTCGGCCACTAGCGACTGACTCAGCACCAGCAGCTCGCGCGATAGCATGGCTTAAACAGATGATGGAGCCAAAGCATAGCCCAGGTGATGGTAGTACCATCACTCCAGCACAAGCCTATGGCTTTGACTACCAAGCAAAGGTGAGCGGGCGCTTTACGCTTGCCCACCCACGACAAACCGAAAGTGCGACACCGCTCACGGTTCCTAATACTGCGCATGCCGCCGAAGGTTACCGCGGCACAGTAAAAGGAACAGCACCAACTGGGGCTAATCCACGTGAAGTGCGGGCGTACCTCTACAGTGATGCTGAATATGAGCAGCCGACCGTTGTGCCCGCAGTGGTACAGCCAGATGGCACATGGACGCTCGATCTCTCACCTGTCAACCCGGCATTTGCGGGGTCATGGCACTTCCGGCTATACGACAAAGTGACGGGGCAGCAGATTGGCGAGAGCTGGCCGCGACCTGTGACGTATAAGAATCTTGAGGTGCAGCTCTACGCGGTATCTGATAAAGAATACCTCCAAGCTACGCAGCCAGCCCAGGCAGATAATACCTTTAGCTTCGATGCAGTAGGTAAGGGGCATAAATTAATTCGCCTCTATGATACAGCAACTAAAACCATCATTGCCGAGTATTTCAAGCCAGAGCTGGTGGGGCTCATTCGCTCGTATGAGTATGCACCAGGTCAAGATGGCTATGGTACACCGCGTGAGTCGTATAGCTATGTGTATGATCAGTCGCTGGCACTGCTGGTGGCGATTGGTGCGGATGATCAGGCAATGGCAGATAAGCTCGTGCATGGTCTAAGCACCATCCAAGTTAAGACAGGCGAGCAGAAGGGGGCGTTTCCGGCGAGTGTGCACCAGCTTGATTATACAGGGATCCAGCAACCGATTTATTATACTGGTGGTATCGCCTTTGTGCAGTATGCGCTCATCCGCTATATGGAAAAATATGGCGACCAGCAAGGGGTGCGCCAGATGATTCTCGATACCTTCCGCTGGCTCGAGACGATGAAGACGACGACTGGTGATGCTGCTGGGCTATTCCGTGGCGGGGTGAAGATTGATAATGGCGTCAAGAAGGATATTGCGTGGCATGCTACTGAGCACAACACTGACATGTGGCATGTATACGAACGGGCAGCCCGCGTGCTAGGCGATAAGCAGTACGCTCAGAAGGCAGATGAACTTGCCAAAGTGACAGTAGCAAAACTATGGAATACATCTGAAGGGCGGTTTAACCAAGGGTATAACGACAGCAGTAAAGCGCTTGATACAACAAGCTGGGGCTCGATCTTCCTCAATGCGATTGGCGAATATGACAAAGCTAAGCAAGCGCTTGCTTATACTGCCAGCTACAAAACAACCGATGGTGCGGCAAAAGGCTACACGCCGTATTTGACAGGTAATTACGTGCCAACCGTATGGTTTGAAGGGACGTATGGCGTAGCGCAGGCGCATACTATTGCTGGGGACACGGCCACGGCACGGGCAATCTTGACAGATACTTACCCAGCGCAGCGGCCCAATGGTGCATGGCAGTACGCATCTAAGGCCGATCTGCCAAATGAACTAACTAATGCAAACTCAGTGGCATCGACGGCGTGGTATGTGTTGGCGGCCAGCTACCCAGAAGCAATTTGGTCGGAGTGCCGCGCGGCACTGGCCACAAACCCGCTCAATCCAAGCGCGCCCAACCAACCGACCCAACCAGCCGAGCCAAGCCAATTCCACGGCCTCTTGGCTGACACTGGTATATCGCTCTGGCAATTTGTCCTTATGACAGCGGCGTTGCTTGCTGGCGGGATGCTGCTGGCGCGCTATGTGCAACGAACATAATAGCCACTACTTTAACCCCCGAAAAGTGCTTGATTTGATGTTATCATACATCTTGTTGTCTTGAAGGAGTTTCTTCATCGCTTTTACATCATCAGGCTGTCCAGCTAAGAGATACTGAGCTTTCTTGCCGTACGTATCTATCGACTTTTTAAAGCGTTCTTGACTCAGGGAAAGACTGGCATTGGTTTCATAGGTGACATTGGCTGTTTTATTTGCTAATTCCGAGAGCTCCTTGTCGAAAACCGTTACTCCCTTGTCTAAATGGTAGAGAACGATAGGGCGCTTGCCAGCCCACTGCCTGACAATTGGTCGCATTGCCGAGATGCCGACATCAGATGCAAAACAAACTAACGGCTCGCTGCTGTCTGTAACTGATAAAGAAGATTCCAGCCAACTCATCTTGACCTGACTACCTACTGGTAGGCTCGTCAAAGCTTTTTTATAAGGGCTACCACTATTGTGGGTCAAGATGATAATTTCATTGTCCTCGGGGCTGGAGGCAATACTCAGCCAACGACTTGTTTGATCACCCGTATAGTCATTCTTTTTACCACCAGATGCCGTACTGGGTAGCGTAATCTTGGCATAAGAGCCTGCCTTCCACGTCATATTATTAGGCTTTGCTAGGCGAATGACGTGGAGGTCGCCGCGAGGGTTTTCGATGGATTTGATTGATAACGTTTGGCTTCTTCCTAAGTAGGCGATGACACCCCAAGTGATAAGGCCTGTAGCCACAAGAATAAATATGACGATGATTACCATTTTTTTACTCCTTTTCATTATGTAAACATACCTTTCACAAAGGTAGTGGCGAGTAGTTCTAGTGTCCTACCAATACCCGGAAAATCGCCTTCGGTAATATGTATATCCATGTAGTAAAACAAATTATAAACCTGTAAAATATCCTGAATTTTCTCCTCTGAATATCCTTCCGCTACCATGCGACTAGTAAAGGTCTCGACTAAAAACTGATGAAAAGTATTGGTTGATTTGCCTTTGCCCGAAGAATAATAGCTGCGCAGCGTACGAGAAATGGCTGGATTATGCCATTCCGCCAGAATTTTGTTGGACGAAACGAGGCTACGTGACTGTTCAAAAATCTGCCTCACAAGTTTGACCAGATCTTGCCGCCAATCGATGTCATCCATCATCGCCTGGCGAACACGGTCATTCTCTTCAATGTACACATCTAGAAAGATAGTCTCCTTATTGTTGTAGTAGTTATAAAAAGAACCAACTGCTACGCCAGCACGTTTAGCGATTTCTGAGATCCCGGCCTCTTTATAACCCTTTTTTGAAAAGACGTCATAGGCAGCTGTTTTTAATGCTTGCTTCTTGTCCAATGCTCGTAATCTCCTTTATTGTAATATTGTAATACTATGAATGAATAAATTTTTATATTCATTCATAGTATATTAAAACAATAACGAATCTGTCAATAGAGAGGTTTTCTTGATTATCTTTTGCTTGGCAGCTCGATTGATGAGCTTACCTAATTAAGCGCCCTGTGGCCGGGATTGAGTGTGATTCAGCAAAGATCGACACCTGAAATAACGAGAGTGCGTCATTGTCCCTCTATCTTATCTACTAGCTTCGTTAGCTTCACGCCACCGTACATCCAGTGGTCAGCGCCGCGGTATGCACCGGAGTTGTTGACTTCGCCGCGCTGGGTGTAGATCAGGCGGGTGAGGGCAGACAGACGCCAGGTTTTGCCGCCGTAGGATACTTCGCGTGGGCCGGCTACAACGGCGGTGATGGCTGGGTCTTTGATAAAGTGGATGCTCGCGCCCTTGTCGATACCCTTTTTATAAAGGCTAAAAACTGGTCTTGCTGGTGTGTGGTGGTAACGGCTTCAAATGAATCAGTTTTGCTGGCGGATTGAGTGGCTTTGGGTAAATTTGTGTGCCATCAAGGGCGAGTAGGAGCCGCTCCTTTTTGTGGCAATTATCTACCTCAATGGCAACTAATCGCTGCAGACCG
>CALICZ010000039.1 GCA_938049075.1 uncultured Candidatus Saccharibacteria bacterium | reverse complement strand
TTTCCTAAAACACTAGGCTCTTCAATGATCATGCTGCAATAATCACTACGGGCAATTTTTTGTTCTACCGGGATGAAAGCACTGCGTTCTTCATATTCTGAGAGAGATGCGAATCTATTGCAGTGAGCAACTCGCTCGCTAGACACGCAAACGAAATGGTGTGAAGTTAGTGGTGGTGTCGTAGGTATCGACGGATTCGCGTCGCTTAAGTATAGCAATGACGCGGTAGGTAAGTGGCAGGCAGACGACCTCAACGGCAAGCTTGAAGCCAAGCCCAACGGCGATATAGTTGAGTAGTGACGCTCCTGTAAGCTGCCCACCAAAAGCAACGACGCAGAATATAACGGTATCAAATAAGCTCCCCACTACTGTCGATCCAAGTAGGCGCAGCCATAGCTGCCGACCCTTCATAGCGACCTTGAGCTTAGCAACGATGTACGAGTTGAGGAAGCTCCCCGTTAGGAAGGCAAGCAAGCTCGCCACGACGATCTGTGGGAAGAAGCCGAGCACTGCCTCGTAAGCGGCTTGGTCGTGGTACTCTGCCGCCGCGGGCAGATAGCGCACTAGTGTAAAGCAGCCAATCGCCAGCAGCATCACTCCAAAGGCCGTCCAAATAGCGCGGCGTGCCCGGCGATAGCCATAGACCTCTGTCATGACATCATCAAAGATATATACGAGCGGGAAGAGTACTGCTCCACCATCAAGGATAAGTGGGCCGAGTGCCACCAGTTTGGTGGCGGCAATGTTGGAGATGAGTAGCGCCGCAACATAGACTGCGAGAATGACGCTAAAGTATCGATAATTTCCGTTCGTGTGTTTCATACTTCGTTTATCATACCACACCTGCCAAGAAACCTGCTATAATAAACCCATGCCCCGATAGCTCAGCTGGATAGAGCAGAGGACTTCTAAGCCTAAGGCCGTAGGTTCGAATCCTACTCGGGGCGCCATTTTATTGTCATATCCCCATCTCGATGGGGTTGTTTTTATTACATACAAAATGCATTTACATGCTGCGCGAGACTATGTTATAGTGCAGCGAGATTTATGCAAGATGTGACCAACCACGACCTCCTCAAGCGCAACATTGTCAAATATTCGTGGTTTCGGATTTTTACCAAGCGTGTCTACTTGCCGCTTATCACGGTGCAGCTGGTGAATGTCGGTAAAGTGAGTTTGGATGAGCTCGCACTGATGGTTGTTATCTCGTCTATTA
The DNA here is from genome assembly GCA_938049075.1 of uncultured Candidatus Saccharibacteria bacterium. Taxonomy (GTDB): domain Bacteria; phylum Patescibacteriota; class Saccharimonadia; order Saccharimonadales; family Saccharimonadaceae; genus Saccharimonas. The sequence goes on along the minus strand of CALICZ010000039.1, from coordinate 4,145 downwards.
TCCAAGCGGCGCTGCAGATGCCAGCGGGTTATGTGGCCGATAAGTTTGGCAACCGGCGGGCGATTATCCTTGGTGCGAGCATTGCTGTGGTGTCGCCACTGTTGTATGCTGTATGGCCGAGCTTTTGGGGTGGGCTGATTGCCTCAGCTTTGTTCTTTGGTGGCTATGCATTTCAGTCTGGTGCGGTCGAGGCATTTATGCACGATTCCTTGACGGCGCTGGGGCGAGCACGCGACTATACCAAGGTGATGGGCCGCGCCCAGACGTATGGACTGATTGGTAATACTGTGCTCATTATTGTAGTGCCACTCACATACCGTATTCATCATACGCTCCCATTTTTGATTGGCTTTTTGTCGCTTGCTGCGACGGTGTGGTTGGCGCTGAGCTTTGCTTATCCACCGCGCCGAGGAGCTGCCCAGGCTCAGCGGCCACGGCAGGCTGCTCGCGCAATCGTTACTGCGAAAAATCTTACTCTCTTTACCTTCGCTGGTTTCTTGGCTGGTGTGTCCAATAAGGGGCTAGAATATCGCGAGCTGCTCTTCCAGCACGTTGGTATTGCTGTAGAGTGGTTTGGGGTGATTGCGGCGGTCGGGAGCCTGGGCGGAGCATTGCTGGGCTGGTATGTGCATTGGTTTGACCGCCTGCGGCCACTGGCATTTTATTGGGTCGATGCGTGGATTATGGCACTGTGTATTGTCTTGATGGGTGTGACGCCAAGCCCGATTATCGCGGTCATTGCTGTTGTGCTATTTACTGCATATACGCGGGTGCGACCGATTGTTCTGCAGTCGAAGATCCTCAGCGAGCTGCAGCATACATACAAAGCGACGCTCCTCTCCGCGCTGAATATGTTTACGCTGCTTGGTGACGTCGTGGCGATTAGCTTGCTCACCCGGATGGTTAATCAGCATGGCTATAGTGCGGGGCATGTGTGGTTTGGCGGGGCAGTTGGGGCGATTGCACTTGGCCTGTGGCTGGTGATGTGCGTTGAGGCACTGTGGCGTCGTAAGAAAGCGCGCTAAATTAGTTAACTTCAGTATTTACCTACCTTATCCATTTGTCATTTTTTAATCATCTGCTCTACCCAATGAAATATAGTGATGACCCCTATTATAGATAGGAAGACTCACTATAGAAGCGGTGATAAGCCTGAGGAGAAGCAAGCAACCTGGTGAGAGGAGAGAGGTATAAGGTAGTAAAGTTTTGAGATTGAGGATGAATAGCCGTAGGTAATAGACAAACTGCGCTATCTCTGCTACAATACAGCATGTCAGCAGCACAGTAAGGTTTGCTGTGCGATTGTCTGGTGGATATAGCTCAGTTTGGTTAGAGCGCTGGTTTGTGGCACCGGAGGCCGTGAGTTCAAGTCTCATTATCCACCCCAAAATAAATTCCCGGATGATTCCGGGGTTTTATTTTGGTTTAATGCTGCTTTACTACTATAAACAGTGGTAATTTTATTTGGTTATTGCCAGAAGTTCAAGGCGTATGTCTGATGTGTCTGTTTTGTGTACTCTTGCTTTTTGTACTCTTTTTCTCATGCTATGCGAGATAAGAATCGATCTTTGCAGCTCAACAGGCAAAACACTGGCGGACGGGAGCTGATACTGAGAAAGTAGACCTTCTAAGACATAGGCTCTATTTATGCAAAGTCTGTGTAAGATGTGGTGTATACAGCAAGAGAACCTCTCGTTACGAGAGGTTCTCTATTAGCATAGCAAGACAAGCTAAGAAGCGGCTAATATTCCCATGTTGTTTCGATATCCGCCCCGAGAGTGTTGAGTCGGTTAGCAAAGTCTTCGTAGCCTCGGTTGATATTGTACACGTCACGCAGGATGGAGCGCCCAGGGGCCGCGAGCATAGCTAGCATCACGACGACGCTGGGGCGCAAGGCTGGCGGTGCGACGACATCGGCAGGCTTCCAGCGGGTAGGGCCACTGATGTAAACGCGGTGTGGATCGACCATCTCTACTTGTGCGCCAAGGCGAGTGAGGTCGGTGAAGTAAATGGCGCGGTTATCGTAGCTCCAGTCGTGCACTAGAGTGCGGCCCGTTGCTACCGTGGCGATGAGACCAAGGAAGGGGAGATTATCCATATTGATGCCTGGGAAGGGCATACTGTGGAGCTTGTCTTGTGGAGCGGTGAGAGTCGATTTGTGCAGGCTAATATCGACCAGGCGAGTCTGGCCATTGCGCGCTGGGTACTCGCTGGAGAGCTCATATTGTAAGCCCATACCGCGCAGCACTGCTAGCTCGAGCTCGAGGAATTCGATTGGTGCCCGGCGGATGGTAATCGCAGAGTCTGTCACTACACCTGCTGCGATGAAGCTCATTGCCTCGATAGGGTCTTCGCTCGGACAATATTCAACTGTTTGGTTGATCTCGCTGACACCATGGATAGTGAGGGTGGTTGTGCCGATGCCGTCGATCTGCACCCCAAGCTTTTGCAAGAAGAAACACAGGTCTTGCACCATGTAGTTGGGGCTGGCGTTGCGAATCGTTACGACACCTGGGTGGAGCGCTGCCGCCATGATAACATTCTCAGTGACGGTGTCGCCGCGCTCGGTAAGGACGATAGCGTGCTCAACCATATGCGGGTTGGCTGTTGCTTGGTAGTAATCGGTCGTTGCCTCGACAGTCAGGCCAAAGGGTGCGAGGCCCGCCATATGTGGTCCAACCGTCCGCGTGCCAAGGTTGCACCCACCCGCGAATGGGATTTGGAATGACTCATATTGATGGAGCAATGGCCCAAGGAACATAATAATGCTACGGGTGCGCTTGGCTGCGGCGATATCCATCTCGTCTAGATGGAGGGTACGTGGTGGGGTGATCTCGAGGTCATTGTGTTCAAGCCAGCGGCAGCGCACGCCAATGCTTTCGAGCACCTCGATGATGCGATTAACTTCCTCGATCCGGGCCACTCGGCGTAGTGTCGTCTTACCTTTGTTGAGGAGGCTAGCACAGAGCAGAGCGACAGCGGCATTTTTGCTCGTCTTTACCTCAATCTCGCCATGGAGCGAGCCACCACCATTGATGACGAAGTTTGTTTTGCCAGCTTTGTTGATGCGGACAATCTCACTGCTTAGCACCTCGCCAATACGAGCGATCATTTCTAGGCTGATGTTTTGGCCACCCTTTTCGATGCGGTTGATGGCCGACTGGCTCGTGCCAAGTGCTGCAGCGAGCTCGGCTTGCGTCATACCGCGCGCTTGGCGGGTTTCTTGGATGAGTGTTCCGATATTACGGAGATATTTTGCTGTTCCCATGCTTGTACAATATATCATCGGTGATATATTGTCAAACACAAGCATCTCGTGTTGCGAAAAGAAATACAGAAGTTAGGCTGCGAAGTTTTCCTAATAACTCCATCAGCTCCTTTCTGCTATTTCAACTAGCCGTGCGCAAGGCCTCCATTTACTACACGAGCAAGTGCCTAGTCTTCACATCAGAGAGTAATATCAAAAGAGATGCGATAGCACGTCAATACTGCTGGAGAAAAAGAGAGCTATCGCAAGCTCAAGACGCACGTAGTCAAGTACTGCAACTCCCCACATTGGGTAGCTGTGCTATACTACACATATGATTTGATGAAAAGTGCATAGCGAATCCTAAGATATAACCAACAAACAAGGAGTATTACCCATGCACGAAACAACTATTGCTACCCTTATCACCCGTGAGCAGCAACGCCAACGCGAAGGCTTGGAGCTCATCCCGAGTGAGAATTATGTCTCTGGTGATGTACTACGGGCGCTTGGGAGTGTCTTTACGAATAAATACAGCGAGGGTTACCCAGGCCGGCGCTACTATGGCGGGCAGCAATATACCGACCAAGTAGAGCAGCTGGCAATCGACCGTGCCAAGCAGCTCTTCCGGGCTGACCATGCCAACGTCCAGCCGCACAGTGGTGCTCAGGCCAATGAAGCAGTGTATTTTGCATGGTGCGAGCCAGGCGATACCATCCTCGCGATGGATCTGGGTCATGGCGGTCACCTGACGCATGGTGCGCCTGTGACACATAGTGCTCGTGAGTATAATTTTGTTCGCTACAAAATGAAGGATGTGAGAACGGGCGAGATTGACTACGATGAGCTACATCGGATGGCGCAAGAACATCGACCAAAGATCATCCTGGCGGGTTTT
>CALICZ010000038.1 GCA_938049075.1 uncultured Candidatus Saccharibacteria bacterium | reverse complement strand
ACGCTCGACAAACACTGCCTGGCGAGCTCCACGGCTCAACGCCTCTAGACCAACGGCACCAGTGCCAGCAAAGACATCGAGGACGCGGGCATCCTGCACTGCATCGCCAAGCGAATTAAACAGCGCATTGCGCACTCGCTCGCCCATTGGATGGGTACGGCGATTATCTGGTGCATCGAGCCAACGCCCGCCATAGCGTCCCGCAATTACTCGGACTTTCATAATGGATAAGCCTCACATAGTGCACTGTACCATGCGAAGGTAACAGTGCGAATAATCTCTGGGATGAGCTCATTGCGCGTCTGCAAGGCTAAGCCCGTCGTCCAGCCATTACGCCAAAAAGTGTGATACATATCAAGTGCATACACCCGCTGCACTGCTCGCAAAAAGACTGTCTCCAGACCGAGTTGCTCTGCCTCAGCTACCCACTCGGGCGATGGGCAGGTGTCTGCAAAACGGGCAGTGCGCATCGAGGCGGCCACACCAAGCTCGAAGAGGATATGCGTTGCAAAGACGCCTTTCGCTCCCCAGTATTCCCAGTTTTTGTTGATAGTATCGAGCCCCGTCGTCCCATGGATGAAATTTTTATCTAAGACGGTAAGGCGCTCCTCTTTGGGGCGACCCCAGAGTTCCTCGATTTTATCACTCAGCGGATAGTGATGAGCCGGCGTGAGGCCATCGACGATAGCGTGCGACATCCACGCTGCCTCAAAGGCGGCACGCACTGTGTTGTTTTGATGTAGTGCTTGAACAAGATTGTAATGATGATCGAGAATCATAACGACGAGGTCGCGGTCGTCTGGCTTGGTAGGGTCGATATAGTGCCAGGGTTCATCGACGCTAGGGCTTTTGCGTTTGATACCGTCGGGACCATTATTGCCCTCGAAATGGAGAATGTCGCGCGAGCTCGGGAAGTGGAGAATGGCGACATGGTGGCTGCACATCTGGCCAAGGTCGCGCCGTGCGAGCTGGTCGATTCGCTGATGAACACCAACCAAGTGCCCCGACTGGTCTCGAAAGGTTGTTCCACTGTACATATCTCATATAGTATAGCAGATTTTGGCGTGGCTGAATCGTTACTATGGATGTGTTTTGTTGAGATTATCCACGTTTCGTTATTTTGATGGTATTCCATGCTACTCAGTGAGGTGTAGTGAGCTGATGTTATGCGAGCAGGAGAGGTCTGATTGATTTTGCTTGTCCACCCGCTCTTGCGTTTCTTCTCCGAAAATACTACGTATACCTAGTATTCTTCACACTATATAGATTTGATGACTTTATGTAATGACAGCAGCTGCACTTCATTAGATGAAATGATGAAAATTTACTATAAGGAGAAGGTTTGGAATGTGGGCGAAATACTCTAAAATGACATTCCCAACCCTAAATGGGTGAGAACGGAGAGAATGAAAAAGGTAGAATTAAAATAGTTAAGATTACCTCAGCTTAATTAAGTGTCGTGAGTCGTTGATTGCGTTGCACGGCTGCCTGGAGCTCCGGGTAGTGTTCGAGTGAATCACCTCTCGCGATAAAGGTTTGAGCTGCTTTTTGGGCTCGGGCGATTGCCTTGCTGTCAGCTAGGCTCGCAATGCGCAGATTGAGCGCGCCATGCTGAGCTTTGCCGTAAATTTCGCCCGGGCCGCGGAGCTGCATGTCGACTTCTGCTAAGTGAAAGCCGTCGCTAGAAGCCTCCACCTCGCGCAGACGCTGGCTCGGCTTGCTGTGGTTATTAAGCAAAAGATAGCAGTAGCTCTGGCGTGCGCCACGTCCCACTCGGCCACGCAGCTGGTGGAGCTGGGCAAGACCAAATCGCTCGGCATCCTCGATCATCATTACTGTCGCATTTGGCACATCAACACCAACTTCTACTACTGTGGTACTCACGAGAATATCATATACATGCTGGTGAAATTCTTGCATCACTCGTTCTTTGTCAGCAGGCTTCATCTTGCCGTGAAGCAGACCAATTCGCCACCGGCCTAAGGTGCTACTCTTGAGATGGCGCACAGTTGTCTCAACACTGCGCGCGTCATTGTCTGGGTTGTCATCGATGAGGCTGCAGACGACATAGGCTTGGCTGCCGGCCTCGAGCTCCTTCGTGACGCGTTGGTACAGGGCTGGGCGCGAGGCGGGAGAAATAATTTTGGTGATGATCGGCTGGCGACCCGCCGGGCGCTGGCTAATAATGCTAATATCAAGCTCGCCATAGACGGTCAGGGCAAGGCTGCGAGGGATCGGTGTCGCTGTCATAGCAAGTAGGTGTGGCATATGGCCGGATTTATCAAGGAGCTTCTGGCGCTGCGCTACCCCAAAGCGGTGTTGCTCGTCGATGACAACAAAGCCAAGCCGTGCAAAATTCACCGAGTCTTGGATGAGTGCGTGCGTTCCTACTACGACATCTACCTCGCCGCGTGCAATTCGCTGCACAAGCTCACTACGCATAGCACCAGTCACGCTGCCAGTCAGTAGCCCAACTTTGACGCCAAAGGGCGTAAGTAATGCATCGAGCGTGGCGGCGTGCTGACGGGCAAGAATCTCTGTCGGTGCCATCAAGGCGGTTTGGTAGCCAGCACTGGCAGCCTGGCGAGCGGCCAGGCCAGCGACCACTGTTTTGCCACTACCCACGTCACCTTGGAGGAGGCGATTCATTGGTGTACTACGCTGAAAGTCTTGCAGGATATCCCAGGCTGCTCGGCGTTGGTCGTCTGTGAGAGTAAAGGGTAGAGCACTCACAAATGACTTCACAATAGCTTGCTCAAACGGTATGACATAGCCCTGGAGCTGAGCATGCGCCTGGCGATTGAGCTGACTAGCAAGCAGCAAGCTAAAGAGTTCCTCAAAGGCAAAGCGCTGGCGTGCTCTTACGATACCCTCTGATGTGGTAGGGAAATGCATCGCAAGCAGCGCCTCGCTCCGGCTCATTAAGCCTTCGCGTGCAACAATGTGCGAGGGGAGTGTCTCGGGTAGCATTGTTATCAGTGGTCGTAGCTCAGTGAGTAGTTTGCGCACTAGCTGGCTCTTGAGGCCGTGCACTGCGTGGTAGATGGGTAATAGGCTAGTATCGCGATGGGCAAGCTCTTTGACACGCTCGGCACTTGGGTTAGTGAGTTGATAGCGGCCATTCTTATACTCAAATTGTCCCCGAAAGTAACATTCATCGCCACTCGCGAGTTGCTGCACTCGATACGGCTGATTAAACCACACGGCATTAAGCTTGCCCGAGCTATCTGCGAGCACTGCTGTAGTAATGCGGAGCCCACGCCGCACCGTGCGCGTGCTGATCGATTCGCAGCGCGCCGTGATCGTCACATTGCCTGGTGTCAGTGTTGCGATTGAGCTCGCTGCAGTAAAATCATCGTGCTTGCGTGGCAAAAACATAATGAGATCATTGACGGTCGAGAGCCCAGCCTGAGCCAGTTGCTCAGCTGTTTTTGGCCCAACGCCTTTGATTTGAGAGAGCTGTGTCGATACGTTCACATTTTTATTGTACCGCACCTGGTGTAAATGCGCTGCCCTGTGCTATAGTATAAGCAGTAAGCTAACGGGGGAAGTGTGAGTAAAATTGCAAATTATTTACGCAGTCATATTGCCGGGTCTGTTTCGACTCGGGCCGATTGGCGTGCGTCAGTCAGTGCAGATGCCGGTATTCTAGCGGCAACGCCAGAACTCGTGGTAGTGCCGCGCGTTGTGAGTGATATTCGCAAGATCACCCGTTTTGCCTGGCAAATGGCCGAAAAAGGCCACACGATACCAGTCGTTACACGCGGCGCTGGCTGTGGTGCGCTGGGTGGTGCCGTGGGCCAGGGGATACTGCTCGATACGACAGCCCTCGACACGATCTTTGAATATGATGGTAAATCGCAGCGAGTTCGTGTTCAGCCAGGTGTGCTGGCGCATAACCTGACTGTAGCACTGAGTATGCAGGGTGCTGGTGTTGGGCCACTAGCTAACCAACGGGGTACAGTCGGTGGTGTTTTGGCAGCAGGTGTCCGTGGAACAACATTGAGTCGTACGACTGACTTTGCTGAGGCAATCGATCAGCTTGAAGTCGTGCTTGCCAACGGCGACGTTATGCAGACAGAGCGTCTCTCACGGCGCGAGCTCAGTCGACGCAAGGATTTGCCTGGACTTGAAGGCGATATCTATCGTGGTGTCGACGCGATTATCGCTGATAATGCATCGTTGATCGAGCAGATTGATCCCAATGACGCTTCTGGTTACAGTGGTATTGCGCGGGTTAAGCAACCGGACGGGACGTTTGACCTGGGACCGTTGTTAATTGGAAGTGAGGGGACGCTCGGTATTATTGATGAGCTAATTCTTAAGACGGAGTTTTTTAGCTTTCGACAGACAATGGGGGCTTTAGTGTTTCGTAGTGGAGAGGATGCACGAGCAGCGATTGACACGATTGATGCTTTGCAGCCTGCTCGACTTGAATATATTGATGCAGCGATTTTTGAGCAACTCCGCCGTGATGGCAAAAAATATGCTTTTTACGAAGCGGCTGCCCAGCAGTTTACGCCACAAGCAGTTTTGCTCGTGATGCTTGATGATTTTAATAACCGGACGCGTGCTCGCAAGCAGGCTAAGCTTGAGCAACTGCAATTAGTGGGCGATACTACCGTTTCAATCGCAGAGGATAATGATGACGATGATATTGCGGTGGGGTTTACTGCGCTTGATAACTATCGCTGGCCCGATGCCGCACATGTCGGGGCACCGCGCTTATTCGAGGGATTTTATGTGCCACCACAGCGCTTTGAAGAGTTTATACGAGCTTTAGCACCACTGGCGCGCGCACTGCAGTTACCACTACCTCTCGCTGGCCATCCTAGCCTGAATCTTTATGGTGTTTATCCACGTCTCTCGCTGCGTAAAGTGAGCGATAAGCAAAAAATCTTCAAGCTCTATGATGAGCTTGCCAAGCTGCTTGCGCTATACGACGGCCACTTAGTGATGAGCGGTGGTGAGGGTCGGCTCAAATCTCGTTTTGTGCGCGCCGCGCAAAACCCAGATCTTACAGCTCTCTACCAGCAAATCAAGCAGCTCTTCGACCCTCATGGCATTCTCAACCCTGGCACAAAAACCACCCTACAAGCTCGCACAATTACTGCAATGTTACGCAATGAATATACGGTGGATTGGCAATAAAGCGTTGCGGGGAAGTGTATCTGCTATCTATAGCAATTGATTTCTTTGTCATGCCTCAATAAAATAGAGGAAGAAAGAGGTTAATGAACATGAGTGTCGATCAACGAATAATATCCCGTAACCCCGCCACGAACGAACCAATCTGGTCTGGAAGTCTTGCGGATGACGCTGCAATCGCACAGGCTGTTTCTGTCGCGACACGCGCACAGCAAACATGGGAGGCGACACCGCTTGATGCACGCAAAGATATTATCCGTGCCTTTGCCGACCAAGTGACGACACATAGCGAAGACGCAGCACGCATTATCTCCCAAGACAATGGCAAGCCACTTTGGGAAGCACGGACTGAAGTCAAATCACTTGGTAATAAAGTGCAAGCAGTCTTTGACGCCTATGACCAACGGGCTCAGACAGTGACGAAACAAGTTAATGGACGCCAGTCAGTGACGCGTTATCGGCCTCATGGTGTTATGGCAGTGCTGGGGCCATACAACTTCCCGATGAGCATGCCAAATAGCCATGTCATGCCTGCTTTGCTCGCTGGTAATACCGTGATCTTCAAGCCAAGTGAGAAAGTGCCGTATGCTGGTGAATATTATGCACAACTCTGGCAACAGGCTGGATTGCCAGATGGGGTGCTTCAGGTTATTCATGGCGATGGAGACGTAGCGCAAAAGCTCATAGCGCATCCTCAGGTAAACGGCGTCCTTTTCATCGGTAGTCGAGCAGCTGGTGTGTCGATCGAAAAGCAACTTGCCGGTGCGCCAGATAAGATCTGTGCCCTCGAAATGGGTGGCAACAGCCCGCTTGTCATTTGGGACTATGACGATGTACGCCTCGCAGTGCATATTGCGGTACAGTCTGGCTACATCTCTAGCGGCCAACGCTGCTCATCGGCACGGCGGCTTATCGTCAATAGAGCGATTGCAGACGAATTTATTCCTGCACTTCGTCAAGCGGTTGAGAGTATTGTCGTTGGCAATCAGTTTGATACCAACCCGACGCCTTTCATGGGTCCGTTGGTCGATTATGGGGCGGTTCGTCACTTCTTTGATAAGTACCATGCTGCCGTCTCAGCTGGCGCGCATGTTCTCGTTCCGGCTGAACCAATCCCGACGCTTGGCGATAACTTTGTCAGTCCTGGGTTGATCGATGTCACTGGCGTGCTATTACCAGATGAAGAGATCTTTGGACCACTCCTTCAGGTGTCGACAGCGCAGACGCTGGCCGAAGCAATTACCCAAGCAAACGCAACGCAGTTTGGTCTTGCTGCTGGCATTGTCACTCGCGAGCGTGCACGATACGAAGCATTCTACCAGCAAACAAAGGCAGGCATCATTAACTGGAACCAGCCACTGACTGGTGCAACGACTGCGGCACCATTTGGTGGGGCGAAGGCCAGTGGCAATTACCGATCGGCTGGCTTCCTGTCGGTTGATTACTGCTCATACCCATGCGCGTCAATTGAGGATGCGTCACCAGCAGTCCCAACGACGTTGCCGGCTGGGGTGGTGTATTAAATAACTAAAGTGAGTTGACATAGATAGTAAATGGTGTATGATAATGCCATGAAACAATCCTATCCTCTAGCACAACTGCGAAGTATCCTGCTCTATCTGTCAATCAGCTTACTAACATTGTGCGCGCTTCTCGGGATTCTTGCAGTACTATCACAAGAAGTTGATTGGCGAATCCTATTGACGACATTCTGTGCTGCAATCGCATCATTGATTGCCATGAGCAATATATCACGACTTGCCGATAACCGAATAGTTATAAAAATTCTATCTATCATATCAATTATCTTCAACGCCCAGTGGTTTGTTGGTGCGTTTGCCCTCCAGTGGAACCTCTATCGGATCCTTGGTTTTTGTCGGCCCTCTATCAGCACAAGGAATCGATACAATAGGCATTATAGCGAGGAATATAATTACGATTATAATGACTATACTAGCTATGATTACGAAGGTCGTGCTCAAGCGCGAACATGCAGCGACTTCCTCTCAATTGCGACGAAACTTACACTCACAGCGTTAATTATTACACTACTCATTACATTAAGTACAAAGATTTTGTCATACGCCAACAAGAACTCTGTTATTATAGGAATGAAAATGATGACGGTTACTTGCGCTAGTCTTTTAAGTATGGCATGCTTGAGTATAGTATGGTTTAATGCGCGAGATACGTCAAGTACGCTACGTTTTTTGGTAGTTTTTGGTATACTCACTGTATTTGGTTTAATAGTAACGCCTATTTTGGTACATCTAGAGAAGGTACAGCGCTACCTCCAACCTGCACAACCAAATACACTAGTACAGAATGAGCAGCAGCTTCGGCACGAGATTGAACGCCAAGTGCGAGCACAAATTGCTGCCGAACAGCAAACAGCAAAAGCGGAGGAACAAGCTCAAGTACCTCCCACAGCTTCGAATGAAAATGGTGCAATGCATGATGTGCAGCCTGATTAATGAATTAACAATGGGTGATTATACTCCCGATAATGATGGGTGGCGCTGAATGCAAGAGGTGATGGGTATTGCAGATCGACAGATAATCAATAATTTGAGTAACAGGGTTACCTGTGCATGCCATCAGAGTTCAATGAATGATTAGAGCATTTCCGATTTAGTGATACTCAAAAATACGACACAGCAGTTAGCCATTTAATGTAATAGAAAAGAGGGGGTGTATATATGCCTCGCAGGCGAGGAGCTATCATCACAATAGGCGACGAGGTGCTCAATGGAAGCACACTCGATACTAATTCTCACTGGCTTTGCACACAAATCGCTGCTCGTGGTGCGCTGGTTACGACGGTAGTTACGGTACACGATGACCTAACCGCAATACAAGACGCGTTGGTATATTGCATACGTACGGAGCCAGACTTGATTTTTACCATTGGAGGTCTTGGCCCGACGATTGATGACCGAACTGTTGAGTCAGTTGCTCGCGCCCTCGAGTTGCCGCTCGAGATTAATCAAACTGCAATCGAATATATCCAGAAACGATATTCTGACTTGGAGTCACAAGGAATAGTTGAGCGGGATGTGTCTGCATCAGCAAGGAATGCTCGCAAAAAGATGGCTTTGCTGCCCACCGGGGCAGTGCCAATCTATAATCCGGTTGGCGCTGCACCAGCGGTCGTTATTGATGTAGATGATACGATGTCTGTTCTGTGTCTTCCGGGTGTTCCTGCAGAGGTTCGCGCGATAGTTAGTAGGCATGCATCCGGTATTTTGGAACGCCGCCTCGGTAGCGGATTTTTAAGAACGATGACGATCATGACGAGTACAAATGATGAGTCGGTCCTTGCAGAAGCATCTGCTGTACTGACTCGTGAATTCGTGGACGTGTACGTAAAGACTCGTCCAATTCGTCAAGAAGGTGGAAGAATTGGTGTGACACTAACGGCGTCTGGAAACAACCAAGCAAAAATTGGCGTTCTGTTAGATACAGCGTTTCGGAGACTGACAGTTCTTCTTGAGGAATACGGCGTCAGTATTGTTAGACGTCATGTTGATAATGCAGATTGACGGCAACTCAATAATTCCCTATGATCAAATCATGCAAACAATTCGCCATAAATACCGACTGTCATTCTCCTATCTCTTGCATTAGAGATACTATCGCTTGTCAGCAATATCTACTTTCCCCAAGAAATGGAAGGGCAGTTGCAGCTATACTCTTGTATCCGCAAGATATTTAGTAAGTTAGTTAATGCAGGTGTTGTCTGGGCAGCGTTGCCATTCTTGGCAGGGTGGAGATCTCAAAGCTTGGTAAAAGCGGCGATTAGTGGCGCTGCCATTGCAGAACTCACACTGCTACTGCATTACGGTATCGGCTATCTTATTGGGGTGTATGGCTCCACGATATTTATGGCGAATTCATTTTGGTTTATTGCTGCTCTTGTGCTATGTGCACCACTGGGGGTATGTGGCTGGATCGCAGCTTTGCCAAAAAAGTCATCGCGTATATTCTGGTTTATCCTGCCGATCGGGGCAATTCTCGAGCCCTTTGTGACTCGAAAACTAATACCATACTCGATAGTGCGGCCATGGCCTGAAGTATATTCGGATTACGTTAGCGGTACAGTGCTGTTGCTTGTTGGTATCGTTGGTATAATTCTTGTGAGATTAAAGCAGGAAAGTAATGAGCAAAGATAAGGGATAAAGTACTTATGGCTGTTTTACATTCCCTGATGGGGGATATATACAGCCAGGTGATGGTATAGTTGGATCAACAAAAACGGAGTAGGCGCTCACAACTCTCTTTATTTTTTTAGACTGACTAATTCCTTAATATTCTCACAAAATGACGAGAGCCTAGCCACTACCTTATAGTTTGAAGCTGCATCTATCGCGAGACGCCCAATACTTTTGGGTATTGACTGGTCGTCCGGCTAAGCTTCCGTGTCGTTTTTTGCGGAAGTGTTTCAAAGCAGTAGGTCGTTTTCAGGCTGCTTTGGTAAATCCTGGTGGGGTAGAGCTTCACACATTAGTTATTATTTAACTCATTAACGCAATGCTGCAGTCGAGGGGTTAGTCGTTGTGGGTTGATGATATTTCGGACAACCGATACAAAAAAGCACCAGTCTTCTGATTAATACAGACTACATCAAATTCCGCAACACTTCCGCGAGAGCGCGTTATACAGCGGGCATCACGCGCAATAGCTTGCAGAAAAAGGT
>CALICZ010000037.1 GCA_938049075.1 uncultured Candidatus Saccharibacteria bacterium | reverse complement strand
AAGGGGAAAAGCAGCTCTTGCTGATTGCGCGCAGTCTCATGGAAAAGCCAGAACTGCTTATCTTAGACGAAGCGACCAGCTCGGTCGATACCCGCACTGAGGTGCTGATTCAGCAGGCGATGGATAGGCTGATGCAGCACAAGACAAGCTTTGTTATTGCGCACCGCCTGAGCACGATCCGCGACGCCGACCTCATCCTTGTGGTGAAGGATGGCAACATCATTGAGCAAGGCACACACGACGAACTGCTCGCCCAAAGTGGTTTTTATGCGGAGCTGTACCAGAGCCAGTTTGCGGAAGAGCTGTAATATGAGATAGCTTCCTATGTTATACTCAATAATATAAGTATGGAGCTACCCGAGCGAACAATGCAATTTATTGACTCATGGCTGACACTGCGGAGCAAGTGGCTTTCGTGGCCAGGCTTTGCGGTGGCGATTGCCGTGCAGGATGAGATTGTATTTCATCACACATACGGTGTTGCCGATCAAGCGACTGCCACGCCCCTCACACCAAACCATCTACTGCGCGCAGCATCACATTCCAAGATGTTTACTGCAACGGCACTACTGCAGCTGCAGGAGCAGGGGTTATTGCAGATCGATGATACCATTACGACACACCTGCCATGGCTGGCCGAGCACCCAGATACCCGCTGGCAAACCATCACATTACGGCAACTGCTGAGTCATTCAGCCGGTGCGATTCGCGATGGGACGGCAGCAGGGTTTTGGCAAGGAGAAACGGCCTTTCCTGATCATGCTACATTCCGGCAGCAAATGATGCAGACTCATCTGGTATGCGAGCCAAATACGGAGTTTAAGTACTCGAACTTTGGGTTTGCGCTGCTTGGGCAAGTGATTGCACGGGTGAGTGGCCAGTCATACGCCGAGTATGTGACGAAGCATATCATCCAGCCGCTTGGCCTGTTGCACACCGTACCAGAATATTCGCCTGACGTATTGATGGCAACTGGCTATAGCCGTGTGACGTTAGCCCAGCAGCGACAGGCCTACCCGCACCTCACGACGGGGGTATTACAACCAGCAGCTGGCTTTTGTACAACCGCTCATGATCTCGCCCGCTTTGTGGCTGCGTTGCGGGTTGGTTCGGGCAAGCTGCTGAGTGATGCGACTAAGCGCGAAATGCAGCGCCGCGCCTGGGGTTACACGAACGCACCAAGTACAGCAATGGCCTATGGCCTGGGTGTGAATGTCGAGCAATGTACTGATGGTACTGCGCTCATTGGCCACAGTGGTCGCTTTCCTGGTTTTGTCAGCCGGACGTGGCTTCGCACGCGCGACCATGTGGTTGTGTCTGTAATGGCGAATGCACGAGATGCCGCACCAGATGAGATGGCGCGCTCGATTTTGGCTATTATTGATGCGTTTGGTGATGAACAGCAGGCGAGCGCCAAGCTTCGTCGCTTTGAGGGGCGCTTTGCCAATCAGTACAATATATACCAGGTCGTCGCAACGCGCCACGGGCTGCAGCTCATCAACCCAAATACATGGCAGCCGTTTGCAGCAGCGGAATCATTAGAAGTTGTGGATGATACAACACTACGTATTGTACGCGGTAGCCATTTTAATTACTATGGCGAGGATATCACCTACGATTTTGACATAACAGGCACGCCAAAGGCAATAGCGATCAGTGGTATGCAGAGCGTAGCTTCTTGCGATGGTGATGTGCCACCACAATTTTTTGATCATGTGTGATTGCATAGAGTACTTTAGGCAATGCACTATACGTGTATCGTGTCCGAAAATGGCGACAGATAGCACTGAAATTGATAAAGAGCGTGCTATAGGTTGATCTTACCGTAAATCAAATATATCCAACGCGCCAAATTTCCCTGTCAGCATACTGCGCTCGATGATGTGCGGGGCGATTGCTTTGGAGAATTTTTTGGGGCGTGTTTTGGCGGGGAGGTCGAGCACGGTATTGAGTGCATAGACAAAGAATTGATAGCGATGCGTCCCAAAGGCGGGGTGTGGGCCGCCCCAACCTGGTTTGCCCCAGGTAGTGGTGCCTTCGACGGCACCGTGAGGGAGGTAGTCGCTACCGATTTCTGTAGTGGTGGGTGGGAGATTCCAAACAATCCAGTGGTAGAAACCACCAATAAAAGGCGCATCGGGACCATAACAGACGATAGCGAGGCTTTTCGTGCCGTCAGGGACGTCGCTGATGGCAAGAGGCGGTCGCTGGTTGCCGCCGAAGCGCGAGTAGATCTTTGGTATTTTGGCGTTGTTTTTGAAGGCGGGGCTGGTGACTTTCATGTCTATAGTATACCGTATACTGGTCATGCTCGCCAGAATAATTTCGATCAAATGGCATACAGGTTTGTGTGATAGGCGATAAAAGCGTGAAGATAGGTTCTTATATGGATATTTTCACACTTTATGCTATACTTATAGTATGGTCCGTCAGGCAAAAAAGGAAGTACTCTCCCAGCTGTTCCAGCGCTATCGAGCGTGTGCGCAGGGTAATGATGCTGCTCTTTATGAAATTGCCATGAGTGAATTGCCTGAGATGGTTTATCACTCAAATGCAATCGAGAACTCAACGCTAACGCTTCACGAGACAGAAGCAATTATTATGCGCGATATGATCACAAAGGATCATGAAATCCGTGAGGTGTTTGAGGCGAAAAATTTGGCATATGTTATGACACAATTGCTCAATAAACCACCCGAGAAACTAACAACCGAGCTGCTTCTTTCGCTTCACGCACTGCTTATGGCTGGTATTCGTCATGACATTGCGGGGCGATTTCGAAGTGGTAAACAATGGGTGCGGGTCGGGAGCCACGTCGGGGCAAATCCGGCGTTTGTACCTGGGCTTATTGCCGAGTTGCTTCGTGAGTATGACCAGTGCGATGATGAGTATTTTCTTGATGCGATTGCTCGATTCCATGCTGAGTTTGAGTTGATTCATCCATTTCTTGACGGCAACGGGCGGATTGGCCGCGTTATTATTAACCAACAGCTTATGCAAAAAGGCTACCCGCCAATTATTGTCCAAAGTAAGCACAAACATCGCGATTATTATCCACTTTTTGATGTGTATGAGCGAACGAATCGCTGTGACGGATTTGCTGATCTTTTCGCACTTCTTTTGCAGGAGTCCCTTCATAAGCGGATTGCGTTGCTGTCGTCGCGGCGTGTTATCACGGTAGCCCAGTGGGCAAAGCGACACGGTATCGCTGGTAATGCGGCCGCGAATAAAGCAGCGCGCCAGACCATTCCAGCCTTTCGGATGCGTGGGGTGTGGATGATTGGAGATGACGCCGCGTGATCACCGACCAACTTCTCCGCACTTACCCAATCATCTCCGACCAGGTGGATGAGCGCGAGCTGCGGGTTTTGCTGCGTGAGCTCGAGCGGCTTCTGGAAGCTGGCTGTCAGGGGTCGGTTGTTGAATTTGGCTGTTATGTAGGGACGACGAGCGTGTTTATTCGGCGCTTGCTTGATGCGTATCAGCACGCGGGAGTCTTTCACGTCTATGATTCATTTGCTGGTTTGCCAGAGAAGTCGGCGCAGGATGCGAGCGCAGCTGGTGAGCAGTTTGTGGCAGGGGAGCTTGCTGCAACGCGCAAGGGATTTCTCCAGCAGTTCAAGAAAGCCAGGCTGCGCCCACCAGTGGTGCATAAGGCATGGTTTGCTGAGCTTATGCCGCACGATGTGCCCGAGGATATTATGTTTGCCTTTCTCGATGGCGACTACTACCAGTCGATTATGGACTCGCTCTGGCTCGTGACGCCGAAGCTGACTCCTGATGCAGTGCTGGTGGTGGATGATTATGCCAATGAGGCGCTGCCTGGTGCAGCCCGGGCAACCAATGCGTGGTTACAGACGCACCCTAGATTCCGTTACCGGGTGGAAGCGAGCTTGGCGGTTATGACCGCAATAAAATAACCAACGGCAGGTACGCAGTTGGTAGAGTGATGATGCTATCAAGATAGGGGTGTCGTCTCCGCAGAACCACGGTGACGCCACCCCGTGTCTAAACCGTAATGGAATGATGCCCTGATGTCAATAGTCTTCTTTGACTCCAGGGTCACAAATAATGTACTCAGGTTGATGAATCGTAATCTAAATACGTATTGATAGCGCGGGGACTTCGGCTGATTGGACATTTCATTTCCCACCGTGTGTTTCATATTCGTGACACCTGTTATCCATTGCACTTACCTCAGAACATGCTACAATGAAAGCATCAACTATAAGCCACACAGGGGGAAAAGGTGGACGATCCAATTCATATTACATCAGAGATTGGCCGGTTGAAGACAGTGCTCTTGCATCGGCCGGGTGAGGAGCTCGAGCATCTCACGCCAGAACATTTGCAGCGCCTATTGTTTGACGATATTCCGTATCTCAAGGTTGCGCAGGAGGAGCATGATCGCTTTGCAGAGCTGCTCCGCTCGCGTGGGGTCGAAGTGTTGTACTTAGATGAACTTGCCGCCGAGGCACTCGCTGACGAAGCAGTGCGGCGGCAATTTGTTGTTGAGATGCTGGTGGCGTCGAAGCAAGACAACCAACGCGCATCGCGGACACTGGCCGAGTATTTGCTTGGTATGGAGCCGCGCCAGATGGTGCGCAAGCTGATGGCGGGGGTGCGCAAAGATGAGATTAGCCTGCCGCCTGAGCAGCAGCAACTCCACACAATGGTCGCGCATGAGCAATATCCCTTCTATCTTGACCCGATGCCGAACCTCTACTTTACGCGCGACCCAGCAGCGGCGATTGGCCAAGGTCTGACGATCAACAAGATGCACTGGCCAGCTCGGCGGCGCGAGTCGCTCTTTATGCGCTATATTATCGATTTCCATCCACGCTTTGCTGGCAAGAACGTACCGACCTGGTATGATCGCAGCCAACCATTTTCAATTGAGGGCGGTGATGAGCTGGTGCTCAATAACCACACGATGGCGATTGGTATTAGCGAACGCACCTCGCCAGAGGCGATTGAGCTGATGGCGACAAAGCTCTTTGCTGAGTCGAACTTTGATACGGTAATTGCCCTTGAGATCCCCAAGAGTCACGCCTTTATGCACCTCGATACTGTCTTTACGATGATTGACCACGACAAATTTACCATCCACCCAGAGATTCGAGGCTTTGAGGGGCGGATGAATATCTTCGTCTTGCATAAGGCAGACGGGCAGACCTACCCAACCATTACCAAAGAACATAATCTCGAGCAGGTGCTCAGCCAAGCTCTTGGCGTGCCGTCGATTACCTTGATCGAATGCGGTGGCGGTGACGATATCGCTGCAGCGCGCGAGCAATGGAATGACGGGAGTAATACCTTGGCGATTGCTCCTGGGGTGGTGGTCACCTACGACCGCAACTACGTCACCAACCAAAAACTGCGTGAGGCAGGCGTCGAAGTGCTGGAAATTACTGGCTCGGAGCTTGGCCGGGGCCGTGGCGGGCCACGCTGCATGAGTATGCCATTAATACGAGAGGATGTGTAAATGAACCTACCAACCAATCTAAAAAACCGCTCATTCCTAGCCCTCAAGGACTTTTCATCAGAGGAAATCCGGCAGATGCTCGATGTGGCACACGAGCTTAAGAAGCTTAAGCGCGAGGGCGTGCCGCACCGCTTACACGAGGGTAAGCAAGTCGCCCTCTTGTTTGAGAAGAATTCGACCCGTACACGCTGCGCCTTTACGGTAGCGGCCAATGACCTTGGCGTTGCACCGGAGTTTCTCGGTAAGGATGACATCCAGCTCGGTAAAAAGGAGTCGGTTGAGGATACCGCCAAGGTGCTGGGCCGGATGTTTGATGGGATTGAATTCCGCGGCTTTAAGCACTCGACAGTGGAAGACTTGGCCAAGCACGCTGGCGTACCAGTGTGGAATGGCCTGACCGACCAGTTCCACCCGACGCAGATTTTGGCCGACTTTATGACGCTTGAGGAGCACATTGGGCCGCTGGCTGGCACGAAGCTGGTTTTTGTCGGTGATGGGCGCAACAATATGGCCAATAGCCTGATGATTGGCTCGGCCAAGATGGGTGTTGACTTCCGCATCTTAGCGCCAGCTGAGCTGCACCCGAGCAGTGAGCTGGTTGATCTCGCCCGGGCGATTGCCGCCGAAACTGGCGCGCAGATTACCGTGACGGATGACCGCGTGACGGCTCTGGAGGGAGCAGACGCGATCTATACCGACGTGTGGGTGTCGATGGGTGAGGAGGCGCAGTTCGCTGAGCGGATTGCTTTACTCAAACCCTACCAGGTAAACCGTGCAATGCTTGACGAGACGCACAATCCACACGTTAAGTTCTTACACTGCTTGCCAGCCTTCCACGATCTCAATACCGAGACGGGGCTGAAGATCTACCAAGACTATGGCCTTGAGAGTATGGAGGTGACAGACGAGGTGTTCCGGAGCGAGCACAGTGTGGTCTTCGACGAAGCGGAGAACCGCATGCACACGATTAAGGCAGTGATGGCACTGACGTTATAACAACTAATTGAGGCATAGGGGGCCTCACATATGACAACACAACAAACACAACAAGAGAGCAAGCTGGGGTGGCGATCACTCACCGGGCTTGTTATCGGCAGCATGATTGGGGCTGGTATCTTCAATCTTGTCCGTAATACTGCAGAGTCGGCTGGGCCGCTGGCAACGATCATTGCCTGGCTTGTCACTGGGGTGGGGATGGTCTTCCTCGTCCTGAGTTTTCGCAACCTTGCCGAGAAGCGCCCCGACCTTGATGCTGGCATCTATAGCTATGCCGAGGCAGGGTTTGGCAAATATGTCGGGTTTAACTCGGCCTGGGGGTATTGGATCTCGGCCTGGATTGGCAACATTGCCTATGCGGTAACGGCCTTTTCAGCGCTTGGCTATTTCTTCCCGCAGCTGTTTGCTGATGGCCAAAACTGGGCTTCGGCGATTGGTATGTCGATCCTGCTCTGGGGCGTGCACTGCCTGATTCTCAGAGGCGTGCGCACAGCCAGTGCAGTGAACTTGCTTATCACGATTGCCAAGATTGTCCCATTGATGGTCTTCCTTGTGGCGATTATTGCCGCCTTTAAGCTCGATATCTTCTCGAAGGATCTCTGGGGGCTGGCTGGCAGTAATCTGAGTCTTGGGTCGGTGCTCAGCCAGGTACAGAGCATGATGATCGTTACCGTCTGGGTGTTCATTGGTATCGAGGGTGCGGTTGTGTTCTCGGGCCGGGCTAAGCAGCGCAGCGATGTTGTCAAGGCGACCTTCATTGGCTTTGCGGCCGTGCTTGCGCTCTATGTCTTGATGACCGTTCTCGCCTTTGGCGTGGCAACGCAGCCGGAGCTGGCTGGCCTCAAAGACCCAGCGATGGCACTCTTGCTTGAGAAGGTGGTTGGGCCGTGGGGTGCCTGGCTAGTTAATATCGGCTTGATCATTGCGGTGCTCGGAGGCTGGCTGGCCTGGACGATGTTTGCAGCTGAGCTGCCCTACCAAGCGGCAAAGGTTGGCACTTTTCCGACGTTTTTTGCCAAAGAGAATAAGGTTGGTGCGCCAAAGAACTCGTTGCTGGTAACCAACGTCTTGGTGCAGCTCTTTATCCTGACGATACCGCTGACGAGTGGCTCGGTGTATAACATTGGTATTGCGATTGCGACATCGGCAATTTTGGTGCCTTATGCCTTGACGGCCTTTTACCAGCTGAAATACTCGGCTCTCGAGAAGCCAGAAACAAAGGGCCGGGCAGCCAATATCTTGATTGGTGTGATGGCCAGCGTGTATAGCGTCTGGCTGGTCTATGCCGCGGGAGTAGAGAACTTATTGGTGACGGTGTTCTTGTATGTACCGGGTATCGTGGTTTATGGCTTGATGCGTAAGCAGCAAGGCAAGAAGCCATTTACGGCGCTTGAGTGGCTGCTTGTCGCGGCACTGCTGGTGGCGCTGGCCTATGCGCTATTCCAGCTGCTGACTGGTGGGCTGGATAAGACACTTGGTATTACGATGCCGAAGCTGTTTAACTAATGAGGAGCTATGCGGTGCGCCAAGAAAAGGGCGCACCGCTTGGTAATAAGAGAAAGGAGTGTGATGTTTCATTACGCGATTACCCGCCGGCCAAGCCGTAGTTTGATCAACGGCATTAGCCAAACACCGGAGAAGGGCAAGCCAGACTACGAGCGGGCCATGCAGCAGTACGATCAGTACGTTGCGCTGCTCCGCCAGTGTGGCCTTGAGGTGACGGTCTTGGAGCCTAATGAGGAGTATCCAGATAGCGTCTTCATCGAAGATAATGCTCTCTGTACGCCGCACGGGGTGGCGATTTTGTCGCGGCCTGGGGCGGAGAGTCGGCGCGGAGAGGCGAGCTTGCCCGATTTGCGCCAGGCGCTGAGCCAGCACTATGATACGATTGAGCAGGTCGAGGCACCGGGTACCGTCGACCCAGGCGATATTATGATGGTGGGCGACCACTACTACATTGGCCTGAGCCACCGCACCAACCAAGCGGCGGCCGAGCAAATCACCGCTATCCTTGAGCGCCACGGCATGACGGCCGAGACGGTTGAGGTGACAGGGATTCTGCACCTCAAGGATGATGTGGTTTACTTAGATAATAACAACCTGATCGTTGCCAAGGCCTATGAGCACCACCCAGCTTTTGCAACATTTAACAAGCTGGTGGTAGATGACGATGAGTACTATGCAGTGAATAGCTTGTGGATTAATGGTACGGTGATTGTGCCGCAGGGCTTTCCTAAGATTGAGCAGCAGATCCGCGACTGTGGCTACCACGTAGAACTAATCGATACCAGTGAATTTGAAAAAATAACCGGCAGTTTGACCTGCATGTCGTTGAGGTTTTAGGATGAGTACAATTGTGATTGCATTGGGTGGGAACGCCCTCCAAAAACAAGGTGAGGCAAGTGCGGCTGCGCAGCAGCGAGTGGCGAGCGAGACGGCGGCTCAGCTAGTGCCGCTGATTGCGGCTGGGCATCGGTTGGTGATCGTCCACGGTAATGGGCCACAGGTGGGGAATATTGTGCTCCATGAGGAGGCGATTAACACCCCTGAGGTGCCAACGATGCCGCTTGATACATGTGGCGCGATGAGCCAGGGGGAGATCGGCTACTGGCTGCAGCAGGCGCTGACGAATGAGTTTGTCCGCCGCGGTATGCCAAACCACGCCGTGACGATGGTGACGCAGACGGTGGTGGATGCGGGTGACCCGGCGTTTGCGAATCCTACGAAGCCAATCGGGGTCTTTTACGCTTCCGAGGCTGAGGCGCAGCAGTCGGCGGCGGGGCGCGATTTTGTCTTCAAAGAAGATGCGGGGCGAGGCTGGCGCCGCGTTGTGCCATCGCCACGGCCGCAGCGCGTAGTCGAAGAAGGTGCAGTGCGTGCCTTGCTTGACGCTGGCTTGACTGTTGTGACAGCGGGCGGCGGTGGAATTCCGGTGGTTGAGAATGAAGCGCAGGGTATGGCCGGGGTCGAGGCGGTGATTGATAAGGACTTTACCGCTGCGGTGGTGGCTGATGCGATTGATGCCGAAGCCTTGGTGATTCTCACTGCCGTCGATAACGCGATGGTCGACTATGGTACGCCGCAGGCCCGCGCGATTGGCCG
>CALICZ010000036.1 GCA_938049075.1 uncultured Candidatus Saccharibacteria bacterium | reverse complement strand
GCATGATATTCTCGGTGAATTTATCACGCATCGGCGCATTGTGGTGCGTCGCCGCACTGAATATGAGCTCAAGAAGGCGAAGGCACGAGCTCATATTCTTGAAGGGCTCAAGATCGCGCTTGATAACATCGATGAAGTCGTCAAGCTAATCCGAGCAAGTAAGAATTACAACGATGCTTTGCAGGGGTTGATGGAGCGTTTTGCGCTCAGCGAGATCCAAGGTAAGGCGATTCTTGCCATGCAGCTGCGCAAGCTGACTGGCCTTGACCGCCAAGAGATTGAAGACGAGCTGCGCTATCTGCACGAGCTCATCAAGCAGCTTGAGGCTATCCTGGCTGACGAGAATGAGATCCTGCGCCTTATCAAAGAGGAACTGCTTGAGATGAAAGAAAAGTACGGTGACGAGCGCCGCACCAGGATCATCGACCATGAGCTCGGTAAATTCAGCGACGAAGAGCTCATCCCTGAGGAAGAGACTGTTGTTATTCTCACAGCAGAGAATTACATCAAGCGTACTTTAGTGAGTGAATACCGCCGCCAAAACAGAGGTGGCAAGGGCAAGCGTGGCATGTCTACCAAGGAAGAAGATGGCATCGACCAACTCATTCCGGCCAACACCCATGACTGGCTGCTCTTCTTTACCAACAAGGGCCGGGTCTTCCGCCTTAAGGCGTACGAAGTGCCTGCTGCCAGCCTCGCAGCCAAGGGCGTTGCGGCTGTCAACTTGCTTCAGCTCCAGCCTGAAGAGAAAATTACATCAATTATCAATCACGCTAAAGATGCAAGTGATGATGGCTACCTCTTTATGGCGACAACTAAGGGCACTGTGAAAAAGACAACATTACGAGACTACGTCAACATCCGTACCAATGGTCTCATTACCATCAAACTCGACGACGGTGATGAGCTGCGCTGGATAAAACAGACCAACGGCGATAATGATGTAATAATCTCAACATCAGCTGGTCAGGCCGTGCGCTTTAGCGAGACGGAGTGCCGACCAATGGGCCGTGTCGCTCGTGGTGTGCGTGGTGTGCGCCTCCGCCCCGATGATACGGTGGTGGGGATGGACATTGTTACCAGTAGCGATCAGCAATTGCTCGTCATCAGCCAAAACGGTTACGGTAAGATCACCAAAGCGGCTAACTTCCCCTGCCATAAGCGAGGTGGGGTTGGTATCAAAGCAGCGGTTGTCACCGCCAAGACTGGGCCGATTATCACTGTGCAGACTCTTGAGCCTGATGCCACTGAGGCACTCCTCATCAGCCAAAACGGCCAAACCATCCGTGTGGCGCTCCACGATATCCCAACGCTTGGTCGCACCACTCAGGGTGTGCGAGTGATGCGCCTTGCTAAGGATGACACTGTCTCATCGATCGGCATTGTGCGCGAAAAAGACGAGGATAAGGAGACATAATCATGCCATGGTACCTCTCGCCATATATTGTGGCTATCGCCATCAGCTGGGCAATTGCTCACGTCATTAAGTTTGCAATTGCCCACGCCAAAGGCAAGGTGCTTGACTTCACCCACCAGCTCTTCATCTCTGGCGGCATGCCTAGCTCGCATGCCGCCACATCGTTGTCTGTCTGGACAGTGCTAGTGCTGCAGCAAGGGCTGCAGTCACCACTTGTTGGTGTCACGACACTACTCGTGTTGATTATTTGCTACGATGCTGTCAAGGTGCGGCGCTCATCAGGCGAGCAGGGTATTGCTATCCAGCAGGTCATCAAGAAGACTGGGGTCGACGTCACGTTGCCGCGGGCTGCGCAGGGACACACACCACTCGAGATCTTCGTTGGGTCGTTGCTTGGCGTGCTTGTGGGTGTAGTTGTATTTTTTGCGACAAAATAATCGTAAAAAAGTGTTGACCATCCACAAAAAATACGCTATGATGGTTTCAGTCTGGTTGAGGGAACGAAAACAAGGGCCAACAACGAGACATTTTGTATCTTAACAATTTAGTTGTGCAATAATCATCGTCAGTCTATTTTTGAGTTATAGACGCTTCCCAGTAGGGAAGCATCTTTTATGAAAAGTACATCTTTTCTTTTTATGGAGAGTTTGATCCTGGCTCAGGATGAACGCTGGCGGCGTGCCTAACAC
>CALICZ010000035.1 GCA_938049075.1 uncultured Candidatus Saccharibacteria bacterium | reverse complement strand
ACGTTAGTATCAATCTCAACGAGGAAGACAAGACAATCATGTTTGTTGTTGCTAGTAGGCAAACTGGTGCACCGCCCGATGGTGCTCGCCGCCCGCGCACGATTCGTCCCTATCCTGGACCTGATCCATTGCCGCGCCTGGAGAGTGAGCTGCATGAGGAGACATATTTCTCTCCAGGGCAATTCACGAGCTGGATCGACCGCATTCTCAGCCAACCATCACTGCGCTCTATGCAGCAGTTTGATACTACAATGCAGAGCCAAGGTTGGCAGCTTATGAAGCAAGAGGAGAATACCTACTGGTATTATGATGGGCCGCTGCGCGTCATGGTATCGAGCGAAGGTAGTGCTGTATCGATGGTTGTCGTATGGTTTGCTAATGGTTCACCCACGACAGAATGCCTCGACCTCTACCATCAATACACGCAGGCTGGGCAAACAGCCTGGGGCGAGCCAAGCGATGAAGTGGACGAAACTGAGCATGCTGCAGAAGGTCTGGCTATCTCGACTATCTGGACAACCGACAAAGACGACACCATCACTCTTATGCAGAGTACAGATAAGCTCTATGTACTCATCGATGTTGCCGCTCAGTTGTAGGGTACTTTATGATTCTCGCACGATAGAATCAAAAGTGATATAGTACAGGATACCTCATAAGGTATAGACAACAGTATAAGGATGGTATATGAAGAAAAAACAATCATCGCAAATACGGAAAAAGCCTCCAGTAGCGTCATTAGAGAGTCCTACAGCACTGATTGAGTGGATTAATGCGATCAGAGCCATATCATGGTCATCAGCTTGGTCTGAGATAGCGGCACTGGTCTCTTCGTATGGATGGAAGGCAAAGCTGGATGATGAGAAAAGTGAAGACCATTCACTTGTTTTTGAAGATGATACCGGTCATACAGTCATCGTTCAATGTGATGACAACGAAAGCCGCTATATCATCACGCGTACTGTTGCTCAAGCAAAGAATAAACGGTTGCAGCGCAAATACTACAACGAATACCTCCAAGCGGCCCATGCTGCATGGGGCAAGCCGAAGGAATATACAGATTACGGCCAATATGCACCGCATGAGCCAGTTTCGTATCAGTGGCGATTCTTTCCTATCAAGGATGATATCTCTTGTACCAGAGATATCAAGATCATACAGCAAACATGCACGATTGATTTTAGCCCAGTAGATACAAAAGCAAAGCAGTGGGACATCAAGGTATCGTTGCATGTTGAGAAGAATCTCTCCACGCAGCAGTCACCACCGCACATGACAGGACGTGGCTGGGTGGCAGCACTGAGTTGGCTCGCGGCATTGCCATGGCCATTGTTTGAATATGAGCTTGATGCTGTGCGATCATCACTGGGATGGGAGTGGTATAGAGATGCTGCTGATAGTGACTGGCAAAGTGATGTCCTCATAAAAGATAAAGCGGAGGATGAGGATAATACAGGAGGAAAAAGGCCT
>CALICZ010000034.1 GCA_938049075.1 uncultured Candidatus Saccharibacteria bacterium | reverse complement strand
CTATATCCTCTGCTCCATTAGATGAACAACAGTGCTAGCAAGGAGATACAAGTTGAGACGAAAAGCACTACTAACTTGCACACCCTTCTTGACCGTCGTACAATTACATTAATGGATATTCACGAACTCAGACAACAACACTATGCGATGATTACTGAATTCTCACGTGGGCACCACAAAGAGGCCGCTAAACTCGGTGAGGACATTATTGCTAGTGGTAAGCTTGATGATGATCCACTCTGGCTTGGCCGCGTTCACCGCGACATGAGCACAGTGTTTAACCGCCTCAACATGCCAGCAACAGCACGAACTCATATCACGCAAGCCTACGATCTTCATAGCCATGCTATGACTGGCTCACTCTCAGCCTCAGAACTCCGTGTCACTCTCCGCGAACGATCGGCTACCGCATCATATATTGGCATCTATGCGCTGAGAGATTGGATTGGTAGTAATCGCGACGAAGCGGCTGCAACGCAGGCTCTTGCGATGACGCGGCAAGCCGAAACAGATATGTCTCTGGCTCAGCAGCTGGCCGATCGCGTTCCACTTGCTCCTGCGCTGGATCAATATGAAATCAATATGATACCCCGCTGGAGCATGGCAGAGAGCTTGCTGGGCGATAAACATCGCGGCCTTGTCCTTGGCTCGCGTGCATTATGGCTCGCAACACAGTCCGAGACTGGCGGCGGCGAGCAACAAATGAACGCAAAGGATGTATTGCGGGCTCGCACTCGTGCTGTTGCGCGTGGCATGGCTGCGCTTGCCGTCAATGCGTCGAGCCGAGTCAGCTCACATGCTGCACAGAAGATTGCCTTGAAGACACTATAATCAATACCTCAACCTCTTGCTTTCTCTTATTAGAAGCTTACTACTCCACTACTTTAGCTAATAGAAGCACCGAATCCGTTATTTATATACCTCTGTTAAGGCTTTAGTCACCATACGCTGTTACAGATTCACCACACCCGTCTCGACCTGCTCGGCTACAAAGGCAGCGCCTAGGACGCGCTCAAGGCTAGAGATCATCTCATTTTCAACTGGTTGGCAGGTTGTCATCGTCACGTACGCCAGACCGGTCTCGGGCCAAGTACGCGCTGCAATATGCGCTTCGGGCAAGAGAAGCGCCACACCAATGCCATACGGTACATAGTCGTGGCTCACCGAGCGCACCGCCGAGAGCCCCGCTCGCCAGGCAATCTCACGCAGCGCTTGCTGCACAACAATCCGGCTGTTGAGACATACTGTGCTCCCACCGGTGATTTTAAATGTCATTGTTTGCAGCCGCTCTGCTTTCATGGAGATATTTTATCATATTTGCAGCCACTTCTGGGGAGAATCGTGATGGAATGGTGCTTTGCTTTTGCGATATTATCGACACAATCATCTCTGGTCGCATGGATAACATCTGCCTTTACGTTTCACTATAGGAGCATTCCTGAGACAATAACAAAGATAGCTACCAAATGAACATTTTAGCAGTAGCTCTCGCTTTTGGTAGGTTAGGATTGGTAGAATAGGCCATAGCAGGTCT
>CALICZ010000033.1 GCA_938049075.1 uncultured Candidatus Saccharibacteria bacterium | reverse complement strand
AAAAGAAATATATTCCCACCAGCGAAACAGCCGCAAAGCGCGATTTCCGTAATGAACGACTCATCCGTAAGCTTGGTAGTCTTACAACAGGTGATTTACTCTTGTTATCACCAGAGCTGTCTGGTATTACCACCACGGTGAATAACCAAAATTTACACGACTGCAGTCTCAACCGAGTGCCCGGCCTAGAGCGCGGCCGCCAGCATAGCCGCACCAAGGTTGCTTTTGGCCAGCTCCACATGGCACAGTTAGAAGCTGGCACCACTACCGAACTTGTAGCTGTTAAGTACATACACCCCATTACAGCTAGTCGCGAGTTCTTAGCAGCCAAGGCCGTAAATGAGCGCTTTGGTGAGCACAAAGTCTATACACCGCTTGGCTTTATTCGTGCAGAGAATACCGCCAGGGGGGCGCAGCGCGTTGGCGTGTTAAGCCGTTACGAACATAACGTCAACACACTCGATAACTACCTATGGAGCCCCAACACCCCAGCAGAAACTCGCCGGGCTATGTACCAGGTAGCGGGCCGTGCTATGGCAGAGCTTCACAACCATGGCTTTATTCATGGCGACGCCCAGGCTAAGAATTTCGCGCTTGATTCACGTGGCACCATCCGCCACCTAGATACCGAAACCTACACCGATATCCGCTACAGCCACGATGCCACCATCGATCGCCTTGGTGATGTAAGCAACATGTTCAATCGTAAAACGTTGACACTTACTCCATCCCTAGCGGATATTGATGCGTTCGTTGACGGTTATCTGCAAACACAAGCAGCCGGCCCAAGCACACACGACAGCCTAGACCAGCTGGATATAGAAGATACTATCGCACTGGCGCGGCGATAATATTGCTGATTTTATATAACAACCACCCTAGTAATAGTAATCACAAAACCTCCCCACATAGGGAGGTTTTCATTATAGCTAGCAAATACAATTTGCTATTCCTAGATGGCAAACAAATCATTCAACGCCTCACTCACCGTTGGATGAGTGAATATCTGGTCGCGCAGCGTAGTATAGGGCAAACCAGTATCCATCACTGTTTTGATAGTATTAATCACCTCTGGAGCCTGCTGGCAAAAGAGCGTCGCGCCAAGAATATGGCCTGTCGATGGCTGGACCACTGCTTTGAGTAGCCCCGTTGTCTTATTATCAACATGCATGCGCGGCACCGCCATAGCTGGCAGCTCTTTAACCTTCACATCATCACCATACTGCGCGTGAGCTGCTGCTTCGGTCAGACCAACACGCGCCAGTGGTGTCTGCATAAATATCACATGAGGCAATACTGCACGCTGCGCCCGCGTATAGCTCCCATCACCAAGGAGCTGGCTCTTTACAATACGAAAGTCGTCGAGTGACACATAGGTATACTGTGGCCCGCCATTCACATCGCCCAGCGCCCAAATGTGCGGCTGAGTGGTTTGCAAATGGTCATTAACGATGATCGCACCGCGCTCATCAGTCTCAACACCAGCGGCGGCGAGGCCAAGCTGACTGGTATTAGGCCGGCGGCCGGCGGCCATAAGCACGGCATCATATACTTGTTCATCACCGCCACTTATTACAGCAACGCCGTGGTCTGTATCGCGCACCTGTTGTATGCCTGATGCAAGCACGAGTGTTATACCCTGCTCTTCCAGAGCCTGAGCAACTGCTTGGGCAACAGACGGCTCTTCGTGCGGAAGCAGCTGCGCCCGGCGATGGTAGAGCGTGACCTCTGTGCCAAGAGCCGCATAGGTCGAGGCGAACTCGAGGCCAATCGGCCCAGCGCCAATCACCGCTAGCCGCCGTGGCTTCAGCTGCTGGTTGAGCACTTCTGTACTGGTATAGACATGGGCCGATTGCTCAAGGCCAGCAATCGCTGGCATCACCGGCACTGCACCAGTATTAATGAACAACCGATCTGCCTGCAGCTCAATATGCTCCTCACCCGCCTGGACGCTCACCGTGTGCGCATCAACAAACGACGCACTGCCATCAATAACCATCACGCCCGGGTTATCCGCCAGCATGTGGTAGTTCTTGCTATTGAGCTTCTTTACGACTGCTGTTTTGCGCGCAAACGCTTCGTCGATCGACCGGCCAGCCGCTGCCGCACTCACGAGCGTCTTGGTTGGAATGCACGCAATATTAATACACGTCCCACCATACATCTGCGGTGATTGCTCCACCAGCGCTACCCGCTGACCTGCCCCGGCGAGCGCTACCGCTAGCGTCTTGCCTGCCTTACCAAAACCAATAATCAGTGCATCAAATTGTGTGTGCATTCTACTTCTCCTTCGTCAACATTATCGCATAGATTACAACTAATATAAATGAATTACAATAATGATTCGTTTAGTATACTACTCAAGAACAAGACGCGCGCGTCTGTCACCTATCCTACCTCATTTCACTCAAGTGTATAAAACTCAGCGCCGCCGCGCGAGCACTGGCTGCACCCGATCAATCCGGTTCGTCCAGACATACCCGCCAAACTGTGGCGGTATCTGCGTCACGCTCTCCGCTGTATCAAACCCAGCTGACCACTGTCCATCGCCTTCGACCAACATTACTCGCGTGTTTACCGCCGCCATTCGGTCGACAAACTTACCTGGCCAGCCCCATAGCAGTGGTGCATAGCGCCGCGGAATGTGCAGCTCCATATTGTGCAGCTCGTGCGGCACATAACCCGTCCAGCCAACCGCCAAGTAATGCAGCAATCCGGCCTTCATCATTGTCTTGGAACAGAGACGCAGCGTAGCGCTTTGTTGGCGCAGCCAGGCAATGCCATCGTCATTACCGTAGACTGTAATTTGTTTGAAGCGTTCAGGGTTCATTGCCCGGAGCTTTCCCCACAGCACTTCGTATGTCTGGTGGTTGCCGTCCTTAACGTGTAAAAGAAGATCTTTGTGCGGAAAGGCCGTCAGCACCTCATCAAGCGTGGGCATCAAGCCCACCCCTTTGCCGCGGAATGGAAAGGTTTTGCCACCATCCGCCGTGTAGCCATAACCAATGTCAAACTGCTTGAGCTCAGCCATAGTGTAGTTGCCAATCTCGCCCTTGGCTTCTGTGCGGTATTCCAATGTTGCATCATGGAAGACCGCTAATTGCTGATCCTTCGTGAGCTTGAGGTCAAGCTCCACCACATCCGCACCATGATCAAAGGCAGCGCGCATTGACGGGATTGTATTCTCAAGATAGGGGTGTTCGGGCTTATCCATAATGGCTGCAGTGTTAGTGTCATTACCAACCTTGCTATAGTCAAATGTCTGCGCTAGGCCTCGATGAGCGAGTATCCGTGGGCGCTGCCTTGGCGCAAACAGGCTCGTGTTATTAAGCCACAGCCCCATGATAATCACTCCACACACTGCCAGCCACCGCCAGTGCTGCTGACTCCACTGCGCTCCGCTCTGTCCTATTTTCCGAAATGTATCGAGCATTTATTTCTCCATGAATTGATTCTATTATTATCCGACAACCGCTTATTCCACACGCTGAGCAAATAACTCAGCCACGCCGCGCAGGAAAATCTCTGCCGTCTTTGGACCGACACCATAGAATTTTTGCAGACGTTTGGCGCACTCAGCTTCGCCCGAGCTACTATCGATGAGCAGCATCAGCGAGCCATCATACCAGTCAATCAGCTGCTGTGCACACAGCCGCAGCGCCGTCGCTGTTTTCTCATCATAGCGCGTGTATTTGCCTTCATCCAGTAGCCGCACGAGGCGTCTGCGCTCCACCGCAAGCAGCGCCCACGGCGTATCGAGTTGGTGCTCCACCAAGAGACGCCAGGTCTGCACCGCCACCGGCGATTGAATTGGCTTGCCCAGCAGATACACCAAGAGAAACCAGCGAAAGAGATCTAGCTCGTCATGCGCAATATCGAGTGCAAAGTCATCGGGGTGGTGTGAGCGAGCAGAGCGAGCCATATTCCATATTATTCTCTAGGTTGGAGCTTATTGTCAAATGAGACGAGCCACGCCGCAGGTTCTGCATCATGTATCAGTAAGCACAACCAATAAACAATTGCATTTCGTGCAACACATTGCTAGAATATACATAGAACATTTAGCTAACATTGATGGTCTATGGGGGTACATCATGTTTCGGAAACTCGTATCAAACTTATCGCTCAGTCCGGCGATCGTCGGCCAGCTGGGCTTCTATGCGAAGCGTTTGCGCAAGGAAGAAGCAACGCGTCGCTTGGGGCTGATATTTACCGCGCTGGCACTCGTCGTGCAATCGTTCACGCTGCTTGCGCCACCAGAATCAGCTAACGCTGCCGACCCAAGCGATATGATCTACGGTGGGATTAGCAACGGCTTGCAGCTCATGGCGCACTACGACGCCAACACTAACAACATCCGCGACCTCTACAGCACCATCGGCATTACCCGTGCTGAGCTGCAACAAGCGACAACTCGCCTCGAAACCCGGCGAAGCACCGAGAGCACCTACTCGTGGGGAATGACGCCGCACTTTAGTGCTGCCCAGGGCGAAGGCGTGTATTCTGTGAAGGCAGCGCAAGGTGGAATGCGCAACTTCTACTACCGACCACACCGCTTATGGGGAAACTTCACCTACCGGGCATTCGTTGGCCACTCAGCAAAGTTTGGCTGGTTCGCCATTATGCTCAACTGTGGTAACCTCATTACCCAGACAGTGCCACCCGCACCTGTTTGCCCACCCGGCCAGGTCGGTACCTATCCAAACTGCAGCACGCCGCCATCCGTCGTCAAGCCAACGCCAGTGGCAAGCTGTAGTGGCCTTGTCATCAACAAGAACGACACCACCTACCAGTTCACCGCTGCAGCATCTGCCCAGCATGGCGCTACCATCACCGGCTATGTCTTCCAGGTCTACCGCGATGGCAAGCTCGCCAAAACACTCGAGAGCAGTACGCCTACCGTCAGCTACAGCGAGAAAACGCCCGGTTCGTACCGCGTCGTCCTCACTGTCAAAACCTCTCTGGGCGACCGCACCAGCGAGGCCTGTGCCAAGACCTTCGTCATTGCTGCACCCGCCCGCTGCCCGGTCAATCCTACCCTGCTCAAAGATGATGCTCGCTGTCAGCCTTGCCCAGGCAACAACACCCTCTGGTTAGAGGACAAGACCTGTACTGCCAAATTCGTCCAGACCAAGAGTGGCCACAACCTCACCCAAAACAGTGCTGAGACAACCACCGTCACCGCCAAAGCCCACGACCGCATTACCTACAAGCTCAGCGTCACCAACAAAGGTCTCAATGCCGAGAAATTCACCTTTAGCGACAACCTCAGCGACGTCCTTCAATACGCTACGGTCGTTGACGCTGGCGGCGGCACACTCGCCAAAGACACCAACCAAAGCGCCAGCACCGATGCAACCATCCTCAGTTGGCCAGCTGTAGAGATCAAGCCAGGCGAGAGCCAAGAGCGGCAATTTACCGTCCAGCTCAAAGACCAGATTCCTTCGATGGGTACTGGCACCAGCAACGCAACCTCCTACGATTGTCGCATCGACAACACCTTTGGCAACACACTCAGCACCAAGGTAGATTGCCCCGCCGAGAAGCGCGTCGTCGAGCAAGTCGTAACCGAGCTGCCCCACACTGGTAGCAGCGAGAACATCATCTTTGCTGGCATCGTCCTTGCAGTAGTGGTCTTCTTCTACGCCCGCTCACGCCAACTCAGCACCGAGATCCGCCTCGTGCGCCGCAACTTTAACGCCGGAACAATCTAACCAAGGAGAAACCAATGGCAGAACGATTTACCACCAAGCGCCAACCCGAGCACCGCACCGAGCAAACCATCGAGCAATCACGCGCCGAGCAGCTAACTGCCCTGCGCCAATCTGGCGAACACCGCCAGTTAGAGCACCCCAGCCTCCAGGGCGAAACGCGTCAGCGACACGAAACCCTTCGGGCCGCTCGCCACGAAGCCGAGCAAGTCTACGAGCAAGCTGCTGAGCAAGAACGAGCCACTGCCGAAGCTGAGCGCCGCCAGCACGAAACCCGCGAACAACAGCGCGCCGAGCGCCAACGCCAAACCAGCCCGGCTGCCCAGCAAGAACGCTTCGACAAAACCATGGCAGCCGTCCAATCCCAGCTCTCGCCCTCAAGCCGCGCCTTTAGCAAAGTCATCCACAATCCAGCCATCGAGAAAGCAAGCGAAGTCACTGGCAACACCGTTGCCCGGCCCAACGCGCTGCTCTCTGGTGCCATTGCCGCCTTCGTACTCACTCTAGCCATCTACCTCATCGCCCGCTTCAACGGCTATCCACTCTCTGGTGCCGAATCTATTGCCGCCTTCGCCCTCGGCTGGCTCTGCGGCCTCGCCTTCGACTTTGTGCGCATGATGATGCTTGGTCGGCGAAATGTGTAGCTTACCTCTGCAAATCACTGCTCGCTCAACAACATGATTCAATCACTTATAATCTACACTCCACATGTGAATAGTGCCTATGAATCAAAATTCACTGCTCTAGAGGAAGATCACTCAGAATATAGAGAAGCACTTGAACGACGGTGGCTACGTATGTCATGAGCGAACGATACCACTGTCGGAGTCGCTAACGAGCGCCTTAAGCGTCTATGTGGTTATTTTTGGTGGAAAACACTGTTGAGTCGACTAGCCTACAGGCACACAGATTGTCACCATCTTCAAATGCATATCGCTATCAAATTCGAAGTGCACCCAGTTGCCGTCCTCTTCGTCATACTGGATCCAAGCTGAGCGGACCCATGTTGAATTTTGCTTTGCTTCATTGTCGGGAGTTCCAAGATAGCGAATAATCTCATCACGCGTTGCAGTGTTCGAGAAGTCTGTAAACAGTGGAGTGGCATATGGTTTGTATTCTGAATCTTGTTGAGTGTACAAGGTGACTGCTTTAAGTACTCCATCTTTCCAGTGAAACTCTGTTCCAGAGTTATACAATGAGCAGTAGGATTCTGTAGAGTCAAAGCCAATAAAATCTTTATCGATTTCATCAATGACAGGGGTGTCACCTGAGATATTAATGATATGTTGAACGTCCTTCTCGACGGTTTTGTCGTTTCGTCCGACCAGTTCGATATATCGGTTAATATCTCCATCTATTTTTATTGCCATAGGTACTCCATAACGTATTTAAAATTATTTGATTAACGTATTATATAACACATTAATGCCTTAAGTTGGAAGATCCTCGTATAAGATAATCAATATTTCTTCTGGTTTACTACTAAAGTATGTTCGAAGCTCTAAGACTTTAGCCTCTCGCCAAGCCGCGCCAACATCATATCCATCTCGGCTTGATAAAACGGTGCATTGGCAGTTAGTGGATCCCAGTAAGATACCACGATACTTCCTGCCTCCTTAGGAGTCTGTGTTGGTGATGTATCAGGACTTGGGTCTTTATCTGACAGAATATGTTCCGATACAAGTTTCTCGGAGAACCACCAAGTGGTAGGTTTGTAGTTTTCCCAAGAGGAGTGGTCACCAATAATCTCTTTGGGTGTCGGAAATACGATCTCTTCTCCCATCGCTGCATAGCATGCATTGAGCTTGACAGATAAGTTAGTCATAATCGTGGTTGCTGTACTCCAAAATAGAAGCGCATCATCATTATCCTGCTCGTCACGTAGCGCAACTGGAATGCCCAGCACATCAGAGTCAAATGACAGTCTTATCGCATATCCCTTGTTGTCGTTCGCATATTGATCCAATCCAACAACAACATTTTCGAAATAAGGGTGCCAGCAGGCGAGCCCGTATAGGATCTTGTGCGATTCATCGATATAGTGACTAACTTGTTCTACTGGCTTATCAAAATTCATTAACTGTGGCATCTCACTGGCCGTCGTGGCTGTGAAGATCTTGTTGGCAAAGTGAAGATCAACGGTACTCAACGCATTAATAATCTTAGACATCGTAACAGCGTTGTCTTTGTCTGCATAGATGCCGATCGTAAATGATGATCCGTCAAAGTTGTTCATGAGCGTACTCCTTCTGTCTTATCAGTATATAGCTATCATACTAACAGATGAAAATGTCAATTACAAATACTCTGTTAGCTAGTAAATTACTTTTGTGCGTCAGTCCTCTGCTTGTTTCTACAAAAATATCTTCGTGCTTGATATAACCTAGGAGTGCTGTGAGAAACTCAGTCTCAGAACGGGCGGATAGTGTGGCGGTGAGTCCCTCCTTCTGCTACCACCTGTCATGAAGGTGCATAAAGCTAATCTCGTCATATGTAAATTATGATGACGAGAAACTATCGATAATAATCCTCCCAATCTGCATCAAAGAGCCAGTGCTTCGTGACATTGTGGAATTCTACATCGTCTCCATACGGACGGTCAGGTGTTGGCGTAAAAACATACTCTTTTAATTTCGTTTGAACAAACTCAAAGACGACATCATAATCAAGCGTATTCATAATCAGGGGCTTCGCCTCATCGTCATCTTCAAAGTACCACCTGCCCCGTGGATCATCAACGAAAGACGGCGAGCAGACAGTAAGGACGTAACGACTGCCTTCTATAAGATACGGGTCGCCGATTTCGACATATTTTTGTAGAGTGAACCCAACTCCAAGCTCAATACACCAAGGACATGTGTCGTTAGCACCGAACGTTGTCATCGCTGACGTGAGCTTGTTTCGGCATGTTATGTTATCAGCATCCAGTTCCCAATCGTCGCCGACATACCGTCGCCCCTGGATCAATTTTTGTAAGACATAATGGGATTTCATAGATCTAGTATAATACACACAATAACGAACGTCGAAAAATATCGTGCTTGCCGCTTGTGTTCTCTATCAACTATATTGTATTAAGTATTTATCAATGCAGCTTAATCGACACTTCCTGTGGCTCGCCGCTCAGGTCGCCATGCGTGTTGAGAGTGCCTTGGCGACGCAGAGCTTCACGCTCTAGTTCTTCTGGCGATGGCATAGTTGGCTCAGGAGCGGGCGATGGTGCGGCTGGTGGAGCAGACTGAGCACGCGCCTCGGCCTGCTGGCCACCAAGGATATTGGGCCGTGCAGCATGGCGCGCTCTATCAAGCGCATCTTGCACCGCTGGTGACGGTGGTGGAGTAGGCTGGGCCGACGATGGAGATGACGCGCTTGGATTTGGCATAGTGCGGGGAGCGCCAGCTGGCTGTGGTCGTGAGGCTTGAGAGGATGAAGAAGCTGGCGGCGTGGCTGGCTGGGCACGCAATGGCCGAGCCGAGGAAGCTGGTGTGGTTTGTGGCCGTGGTGGTTGAGCAGCTGGGCTACCAGGCCGTGAGGCCTGCGCGCCTGATGGTGCTGCCGCCGATTGCGGCTTCTTTGCATTCATCTGCTTACGCTTTGCAAGCCATTCATCGAGGAAAGACGACCCACCACCAGCCGCGCCTCCTGAGCGCCCTGCTCCGGCTGCTGGCTGGCTGGGTTGTTGCACACTAATACGGGCAGATATATCGCGCTCCACTTGGTCACGCGGCCGACCATACTTCGCGGCCGAAAGCTTCTTGAGGGCATCGCTCAACTGCTGGTTTGGCTCGCCCATTGGCGGAATCCACGCCATACTAAATGGTGCTGACGGCGTGCCATTAATCTGCGCCACACAGACCGACTCGAAGTTTGGTAGCTTGGTCAAATCTTCGGCAGTAAAGACAGGCGTATAGCGCTTGACCATAATCTCAGCATCAGTCGTACCAATTCGGCCGGTAATGGTCGTACCAACGTTACCAAGGATAGCCTCACGCAGTTCTTCCTTAAGCTGCGTCATAAACTGGTTGGCCAAGACCAAACTCAAGCGATACTTACGTGCCTCACTGAGGATCGTCTCAAAGCTATCGGTGGCAAAGTTCTGGAACTCGTCAACGTAGAGTGTAAAGTCCTTGCGCTCGTGCTCGGGGATATTAGCCCGAGCCATTGCCGCCGCCTGGAACTTCATGACAAAGATAATACCAAGCAACTTCGAGTTGAGATCACCCATCTTACCTTTGGAGAGGTTAACAAGCAAAATCTTGTTGTTATTCATAATCTCAGGGAAGTTGAAGCCACTCTTGGTTTGACCAATGATGTTACGCATTGCATCGTTGCTAATAAATGGACCAAACTTGGAGATCACCCAGCTAATCAAATCACCAGCTTCGTTGGAGCGCTGCGAGGCTGGGAACTCTTTGGTCCAAAAGTCGAGCACCTGCCGGTCCGTCACGTATTTGAGCTTAGCATTACGAAATTGCTCATCCACCAGCAGCTTTGGCACATCAACAAACGTTCCACCCGCAGGATCAGCCATCAGCAGCAACGCACAGTTACGGAAGATGTGCTCGAGGCGTGGCCCAACGATACCAGTGTGACCTGGGTCATACAAGCCATACAGCATGTTGATCGCCTCCTGCACCAAGAAGTCCTTCTGGTCGGGGTGGTCGAACTCAAACATATTAAGACCAATCGGGTTGCTCATATCACCTGGGTCGAAGTAGACAATATCCTCCACCCGATCACGTGGTACTTTGGCGAGTAGCGCCTCAGCCAGGTCACCGTGCGGATCAACCAAGGCAAAACCCC
>CALICZ010000032.1 GCA_938049075.1 uncultured Candidatus Saccharibacteria bacterium | reverse complement strand
GATGCGCTTGCCGCTCACCCGCCGCGCATCGCCTACCCAGAAGGTACCAACCCCATTATCCTCAGCGCCGTGCGCCAACTGGCCGATTGGCAGGCCGTGCGGCCTGTGCTTGTGGCAGACAGCCCAGCAGCCATCAGGCAAGCCGCTGCCGATGCAGACATCTCGCTCGATGGTATAGAGATTATGACGGTGCCGCACCAGCACGATACTCCATCTGCAAATACTACTGACACACCTCCCCTCACCCCACTCACCTACGCGGCCCAGCTGCTCCACGACGGCACGTGTGATGCTATGGTGGCGGGCATCGACCACCCCACCGCTGCGGTATTGCGGGCTGCGCTGAAGGTCGTCGGCCTGGCGCCGGGGGTGCGCTATGCATCAAGCTTCTTCGTGATGGATCTGCCTCACTTCACTGGCGGGGAGGATGGCCTGCTTATCTTTGCCGACTGCGGGATGAACATCGCACCAGACGCCGCTGGCTTAGCCGCCATTGCCGAGGCCAGTGCCTTGAGCGCCACCCGGCTTGGCTGGCAGCCCCGCGTTGCGCTGCTGTCTTACTCGACGCTCGGCAGCGCCGGTGGCCATAGTGTCGAGACGGTTCGCCGTGCACTCGCAGAGGTACAAGCCCACCAGCCAGAGCTCCTCATCGATGGTGAACTCCAGTTTGACGCCGCTCTTGTCCCTACCATTGGCTACAAAAAAGCCCCCACCAGCCCCGTCGCTGGCCAAGCCAACGTCCTCGTCTTCCCCGATCTCAACTCCGGCAACATTGCCTACAAGCTGGCCGAGCACCTGGCTGGTGGCCATGCCTACGGCCCTATATTGCAAGGCTTTGCTCGGCCTATCAGCGACCTCTCGCGTGGCTCGAGTGTCAATGATGTGATTGGCGCAAGCTTGATTGTTGGTAGCATGGCGGCTGAATAGATTGTGGGGTTGATTCACGCAGGCTGGTGATTTTTTGCTTGCTTTTTGCAATCGTTTCCTTTATCGTGTTCTCTTTGTGCTTTTTTTCCGCAGTGATTATTTTGGTTCACGTATCGATTTGCTGCTGCGTCAGAGCGCCCTTTTGCTGCTTACTTTTCCTGCCGTAATGCAGGTAGATAAGCCGGTTGTTTTGGTTGTATATTGCAAGTAAAGTGCTTGCCTCTGTGCCCTCCTTATACTCTCTAGTAGTGAGGAATCAAGATTCGAGACGACACTAGTTGCCATTCTCCTATACAATGATATTGAATATATTTAAAGAAAATTCACTATTATATTTTTTATAAGTGCGCATTCTACTACCTACCATACCATCAATATTCAGTCATGTATTAATCATGATGAATAAAATTAATGTTCGATTCATAAAAATAACAGTGGTATGAGTTGCACAAAATCTTATCTATGAGATTGTAAAAATTCGCGCACTGCTGCAATTGGTTTGATAGTAGGATACGTCGCTGCATCTTCTTCTGGCGATAACTCAGGGCGCGTTCGGCCATTGTAGCCATCTGGGCAAAATATTTTGTCCCAACCAAAGCCACCATCACCTCGCGGA
This sequence comes from uncultured Candidatus Saccharibacteria bacterium, assembly GCA_938049075.1. Taxonomy (GTDB): domain Bacteria; phylum Patescibacteriota; class Saccharimonadia; order Saccharimonadales; family Saccharimonadaceae; genus Saccharimonas. The sequence continues at coordinate 2,301 of CALICZ010000032.1, read as the reverse complement.
TGCGCTGCAATACAGCCAGGTAGCTCACTGCGAAAAATGTGCATCTCACGGCCATCATAGTAACCAAATACACCTACCGCCAGTGCCGATCGATCATCAAATCCATCAAGCATACGGCATAATTTTTCTAGCCCATCTGGTGCCTCAACGAAGAACTTAATGAATGGGCCAGGTAATCCATTCAGCGCCGCAAATCCCAGCGACACATCTTCAACAAGAACAGACTGCTGGGCAATCTCATACGCTTCACGCACTTTATGTCGAACAACCTCCTCGGGTGAGGACGATTGAATTTCTACCAAATCAATCTTGCGATGTTCTAGCGGCATACCAAGCATGCGCGCTAAGTAGTCGGCCTTGTGCTGGTTGCCCGTGATGAATAGTGGTTGTTGCATCATTTATCTCCCTCGTGCTTCTCTTCTCGATATTTCTCTGGCTGCGCCCGAAAAACCTCGACCCATTTGCTATCTTCCGCTAGATCGTTGTACGCAATATAATAGCGTTTTTGAAAGCCGCCAGCATGTGCAGCTTTGCGCGCCACTGCGTCTTGCACCTGCTGAGGTGAAAAGTCAAAATCATCGCGCAGTGCATCGAGAACAGCCTGCACATCCGCCAGCTCCTGCAGCGTCTCTTCTAGCCTATCATCGCCTAGTGGAATTTCGTTTGCCTCCTCATGAATCTTGCGCTGCAGCTCACGGCGATACGCCGCACGATCCAATTGATGATACTCCGTATGGAGCACCTGCGGGTCGGCCTTGCATTTCTCGACAACTTTGTCGCGTACGAGCTTTTCGAGATAGAATCGCACCATTGCCTTGTCCTCCTTGTCTGTTGGTTGTTGGGTTTTTTGGGATTATATAGCCTACTATCAAGAGTTTTGTTATTATCTCACAAGTATTTCGTCATGAATTTTTTTCATCACCATTCATGGTATTATTCTTACTTGCATTTTGCAACTCTTCACGCAGACGCATCCAGATCTTGCCAAGCTCATTGCGCCCTTGGCGGTCGCTGCCCCAGCCCCAAAAGCTGTCATCATCATTCATCTCCACAATATATCGATCGCCCGATGCAATGAGTGTCTCACGCACAAGATCGTGCTGAGCAAGCTTGCAGCGCACAATTTCTTCCATAATTGCTACTTTCTTATCGTCCCAATTGGGATCTTCCTCAGCCTTGTGCTGGTTGGCAAAATCAGACGCTAAGCGCGGCGAGCGGCATAAGCGCACCTGCTCAGCCCGAGCTGGATTGGTATCAAAAAAATGCGCTGCTTGATAGGCATGTTCGCTCGTAGGGTACAGCACGCCGCGCCACTCAACCTGGCATGGCGCGAAGTTATCAAAGACATACCAGCCATCTAGGAAAAAGCCAGCCATGGTTGATTTGTTGTGTGCATTGTCTGTCATATTCATTATAGTACCTCTGTTATAGACTGATATTTACTGTGATTTTGCTCTTGTTACTATTACCTCTATTATTCGCTATTTCTCCTCTTTTCTGTTTTATTTTTGAATCATTTTTGCTATATATTCAGATGTTTCTGTAATCTTTCTTTTACTTGCTTTTTGCAATCTAATTGATTCGGTGCCACGTTATCTACAAACTTCCTGGATTCTATACATAAACCGCTAGTTGGCCACATCTATATATTAATCACGCTCGACTCCATTTCCTATCTTTTGCCATTAGTAGCCTCCGTATGTCTTTTCTCCTACTGGATGAGTGTTAAGAATTGTGCTTCGTCGATAATCGCTGTGCCATACTTTTCCGCCTTGGCTCGCTTGCTCGTACCAACTTTGCCACCAGCAACGAGGTAGGTGGTGTCTTTGCTGACACTGCTTTGGAAGGTGCCGCCCAAAGCACGGATTTTTTCAGCTGCTTGGTCGCGACTCATTGCTTGCAATGTGCCAGTGATAACGAATTTTTGACCAGCGAGCTGCTGTGACGATTGCGTATGTTGCGGCACGACACCACATTGAGCAAACTTATCCAGTAAAGCAACATTGTCTGCATCACTGAACCACGCGACGATCGATTCAGCCACTACCACGCCAATGCCATCAATCGCCTGCAGCTGGTCGAGCGTGGCAGAGCGCAAGAAGCCGAGCAATTGCTTGTCATTTGCAAGTGTATCGACGGGTGCTTGCGATCCATCATGTAATGCATTCTTTTCTGAATTATTACGATTATTGTTCACACTACCCTGCTGATGTACATCGCGTTTTGAACTATCTCCAAAATATCGCCCTAATACGGATGAAGAAAAAGAGGTAGTAAACAAGTTGTTGTCCAATCAGGAGA
>CALICZ010000031.1 GCA_938049075.1 uncultured Candidatus Saccharibacteria bacterium | reverse complement strand
CGTTATGGTGCACTTGCTATGGCTGAAGTCACTGACAGCGCAGGAAACAAAACAATCCTTGCAGTCTCCAATGGTCGTGATGGAGCGATCTTGCGTAATGATATACGTCGGCATCTGCCAGATGATGTTGTTGCAGTGAGAAGCCAAATAACAGAAGGGGTGGTTGGAAAAACGCTCATGCTGAAGAGCCACTAGTTAATTATTGCAAAGCCAATAATTTGTCGATTAATAAGTTGGTTGCACCACGTGGTGTGTGTAAAGACGTCTGTTAATCATTGGTGGAAAATATAAATGTTGTTACCCCGCTTGTGGGGGCAATGTAAGGAGAAGAATAAGATGAGTGTATATCGTGATCAGCTGGGCGAACACTCCAACAATCTCATCAATGAGCTTTTGGCAAAAGGGCTTGGTCTGGCATTTTATAAAGGCAAATGCTTGGAGATCCTTGATGTGACTGGATGGGATGCAAAAGATGTTTATGAGTTTGTCGAACATTTGACTCTGGCTGATGCCGAAACTGCTGATAAATTTCAGGAGAGTGAGCAGTTGATGGCTAAGTATTCTGACCAGCTTGATGAGATGGAGGCAAACCAAGATCCTAATTCAGGTAAGGTATTGGAGGTGCAGACAATTGCCTTGGCAACCTATCTGATGTTAGAAGAGCCAGATAAAGAACAACGTGTACCAGTGGGTCTGGAGGCGCTGATTAATAGTGATTATCCAGAGCCTAAGCTCTGTGACGACATTGAAGCATTTCTTCAAAAACATTAGCATCCGCTAAGGTTGCTGATTATATGTTGCAACTTTTGGCTATACTAACACTAGGGTTTTCTCACCAGGATTGCCAATCAGGATCATAATGCAGCGACATCAGCACCACAACACTTCTTACTATCTTTGTAATTGTTGTCGGACACAGGCTTACGTGTTTTAAAGCCTTGTAGTGTTTTAATGCTGCATCTCCCCTCAGTAGGCGCTCTGATGCTGGTAATAATGTCCCTGGCGGTCTTGTCATCAGGGTTTGGGCTGGTTATCCTTCGGTGAGGTCTTTATCCTAGGGCCTGCTCCTTGGTAGCTTTATGTCAGCAAAAATCCACAGCCACCAGTGTGGGTGACTTGTCTGGTGGTAACACCGTCGGTGTGGATGAGCGTGCCATCTAGACATAAAATCAGCTCACCTGCTTTTTCCTAATCAGCTAACACTTTATGCAGGCTGGGCGCATAGTGTGCGATTACATCAAGTGCCTCATGCATGTAACGGTGGGCGGTAGCCTGACTAATCCCACTATCAAAGGCCAAGCAGTACATGGGGTGGCGTCAAGCAACCGACGCAGCACCAGTAGTGTTTGGGTTTTACAGTTCGCGGTGCGCAGGTCACTATGGTCTCGCAGGCCAGGCGGTGGATATCAAGCCAGCAGCAGAAAAGTGTCGGCAATATGGGCCCACAATATCAAGAGGGCCACAATGTTGAGATAGGCGCGGTAGACTAGCACCCTGAAAGGGTCTTTCCGCGTGGTTGTTTTT
>CALICZ010000030.1 GCA_938049075.1 uncultured Candidatus Saccharibacteria bacterium | reverse complement strand
GCTAGGCTGGCGCAAGAGATGAGTATGGCTATAGAAACTCAAATATTGCCAGCCACCAAGCTCGAGTGGCGTCTCACTACTGATGTGCCACTCGAGCTCAGCATGTTATTCCTTGTAGTCCTATGCTTTGGCGAGGCTAATCTGCAGCTCGGCACCATCTACCATAGCCGTGGTGTGGTAGAGCGCATCGGCCAGGTGCTGGGGCGCCATTGTGGCGAGGGTTTCGCTGGCGATGGTGTCGGCGTGCTCAGCCAGAGCTTGGCCCAGCTGCGCGGCTGCGTCACTAGCTGGTTGCGCCTGGTTTGATGCCGCCGACTGGCTGGCGCTGGTGGGCTCAGCCCCGACCGCGAGGTGCAGCACAATCCGGTCATCCACCTGCAGCCCGGCCTTCTTGCGCGCACTCTGCACGTGGCGGATGACCTCACGCATCAAGCCTTCGCGCTTGAGCTCTGGGGTGATAGTCTTATCAATTTCGACGCCAAACATCTTACCCTTCACGTCATATATATGTTTTACTTCTTTGACATTTAGCTCTTCTTTCATGATCTGCTCATAAAAATCATCCAGTTTATGCTTTGAATTATAGCTAGCTAAAGCGAGTGGCTGACGTACTTTTATCGAACCAAATTCGTCATTAGTGTCCATCCGCTTAGATAGTCCATTCTCAATGAACACCCTCGTCAATAACATATCCTTGAGCACCTGCTCATCCACCGCGCCCGCTGGCAGCCAATCTTTGAGGTGGATCGACTCATCATCACCGGTTAGATTATGATACAACTCCTCGGCCAAAAACGGCGTAAACGGTGCCAGCAGGTGGCTGAGGCGCACTAGCACGTAGTGCAGCGTGCGGTAGGCATCGTTCTTGTCGCCATCGTCTTCCGACTTCCAAAAGCGACGGCGACTGCGGCGTACATACCAGTTGCTGGCGTCGTCCAGGAACGGCAAAATCGGGCTCAGTGCATCAGGGATGTTATAGGCATCCATCTGCTTCTCGACCTCCGCCACCAGCTCATGCAAACGGCTGACAATCCAAATATCGAGAGGGTTGGTCACGGTGCCAATCGTCGCTTCATCTTCCGAAACATCTGCACGCGCCCGAGAATTGAGGTCGTCAACATCAGGCAGATACGAGGACTGTTTGAGCGCAGCGAGTTCCGCAGTATCACCTGTGGCTGATGAGCGAGATTCCCGGTGCGCGGAAGCCGTTTCGGCGGATGATAGGGACGTACAAACTGGCTGGACACTCAGTGGATCCACCAGCTCGCCGTCAAACTCCCAACCATCAACTTCCGCATACATGGTGAAGAAATCATACATATTCCAAATCATACTGAGCTTACGCGCCACGTCGCCCACGTCCTTGTCGTGCAAAGCAAAGTCCTCGCCATTGAGCAGCGGACTACTCAGCAGCAAGAAGCGTAGACTATCAGCACTAAACTTATCCATCAGCTCGTTCGGGTCGGTAAAGTTACCGAGGGATTTACTCATCTTGCGGCCGTCATTACCCGCCACCACACCGGTGGTGATGACGTTGCTGTAGGCGTTTTTATGCTGCTCACCCGCCTCGCCAAAGGCACCGATTTCGGCCAAGGCAACGTTGACGGCATGCACATAGTAGAACCACGCCCGCACCTGGCCGATGTACTCAACGATGAAATCCGCCGGATAATTCTGCTCAAACTTGGCCTGGTTTTCAAACGGATAATGTAGTTGTGCAAACGGCATACTGCCGCTCTCAAACCAGCAGTCGAGCACCTTATCGATGCGAGTAAAAGTCTCACCGTCAATCTCAAAGGTGATGTCATCCACCCACGGACGATGATAATCATCCAGCTCCACGCCGCT
>CALICZ010000029.1 GCA_938049075.1 uncultured Candidatus Saccharibacteria bacterium | reverse complement strand
CCTGGAGCCCAGGGGAAGAGCTCGTCGAGGCTGGGCTCTTGGCTTCTAGCCGAGAGGATGCTGTGGGGAGACCTCATCTGTATGAGTTCCGTCGGCATGCCATCCAGACCACGATCGAGGTAGAGATCTTAGATAGAGAGGGCTATCCTATCTCGGGAGCCCTCGTCCGACTCATCGGCAAGACCAGCGAGCGAGCCGAGCAGGTAGCCTCCACCGACAGCCAAGGTCGAGCTAAGCTCTCGGCATCCCCTGCCGTAGAGTACGTCATGCTCGCCTCTGCCAGCGATTACCTCAACCAATACGGCTTTACTGAGGTCAACGTGCCGGTGCTGGAACACACCACCGGTGGGGCGGATGCCAACCCGTTTGTGACCCATATGGACGCGCTGGACGGCCAGCAGTTCTACCTGCGGATTAGCCACGAGCTGCCGCTCAAGCGCCTGCTGGGGGCCGGGTTTGAGAAGGTGTACGATATTGGCCCGCGCTTTCGCAACGAGAATTATTCTGATGAGCACCTGCCCGAGCATATCGCCATGGAGTGGTACGCCGCCTATTGGGACTGGCAGCGAGGCATGCGCTTTATGGAAGACATGTACAAGTATGTGCTGGAGCGAACCTTTGGCACGCTGCAGTTTACCCTGGGCGAGTTTGAGGTCGATATGAGTGGCCAGTGGCAGGTGTGGGATTATGCCGAGGTGATTCACAAGCACTACGGGATTGATGTGTATAATACCACGATCGACGAGGTAGCTGCCACGTTGAAAGAACATGGTCTGGAGGTAGAAAAGACCGATTCCATCCCACGCGGCATCGATAAGCTGTGGAAGAACATCCGCAAGACGGTGGCTGGGCCAGTCTGGCTGGTCAATACGCCCAAGTTCATCAGCCCGCTATCTAAAACCAACCCGGATAACCCGCAGACGGTGGAGCGTTTCCAGCCGGTGATTGCTGGCAGCGAGCTTGGCAATGGCTTTAGCGAGCTGAATGACCCGATCGATCAGCTGAACCGCTTTGTGGAGCAGCAGCAGATGCGCGACGCTGGCGACGAGGAAGCGATGATGCTGGATATCGACTACGTGGAAATGCTGGAATACGGCATGCCGCCGGCCTGTGGCTGGGGCTTTAGCGAGCGCGTCTTCTGGATCTTTGAAGGCGTCACAGCACGCGAAGGTGTACCATTCCCACAGCTCAAAAGCGACATCGACGAGACGACGCGGGCGGTATACCCAGATATTCAATTATAGCCAAGGGGATGGTGTTTGGCTAGCAAGAAATTATCTCGTGAGAAGGTACGGAAGGCTGGAAAAGTCCTAGTTCATAGTAGCCCAGGTACTATTGAATATGATCAAGCACTTGAGATTGCACAACAGTGGCGTTTAGCACACGTCTATCCGATCAATACATTTCAAGCTCGATTACGTCATATAGCAAAGAATATACCAGGATCTATCGTTGCGCAGCGATTAAAGCGTATGCCAACGATTATTGATAAGTTAGATAGATATCCAGATATGCAACTCTCTACCATGCAAGATATAGGTGGGGTGAGGATAATTGTTCCAACTATTACAGCGGTTTGGGACGTGGTATCGCAATATGAAAATGCTCCACGTTTTACACATGAGCTAGAGAGGAAAAGAGACTATATAACAACACCAAAACCGGATGGATATAGAGGCGTTCATTTGGTCTATAAATATAACAATACACTCGCTCGGACGCAAGAAGCTAAAGACTGTAAAGGATTGCGGGTAGAGGTGCAAATAAGAACACAAGAGCAGCACATTTGGTCTACAGCAGTGGAGACGATAGGTATGGTCTTGCACGAGCCATTAAAGACGCGTGGTGGTAATGAGGATTGGGAAGAGTTCTTTGCATTGATGTCGTCGGCAGTCGCTATAGTTGAGCAGCAAAATGTATTGGAGCAGCACAAATATTTGCGACCTGTAGACATATACAGAGCTCTCGCAAAAAAGGCTGCAATAATAAATGCTATAGATATAATGAAAGGTTATAACCTCGCAGCGAAAGAGATTCAGGATAATCAGAGAAAAAATAGAAGTTACTATCATATCATAGAGCTCAATATAGATCGCAAAGTCGTTACAATTAGAGCTTTTAGTGAAAAGGAACAGATAGAGGCACTACAAGAGTATAGTCGTCTTGAGCAAGCAACGCAGGGTGATCTAGCAAAGAATGTGGTTCTTGTCTCTATGAGTGAGCTAAACAAGCTACAAGAAGCATATCCAAACTATTTCTTAAGGATGGAAGCTTTTTTGAGAAGACTTGAGGCTATTATTGACTCAGTAGCCTAGATTAGTTATTATAGCTCTATGACAATTGCTCAATTCAAAAAGAGAATCAAGCAATCTCTCTCAGATAATAAACCTCTGATGAAACAGTAGAGCTTTAAAGATTGTTTAATTAAAAGCAAGCTTCGTGCCTATGTATTTCACTGGTGGTTTCTTATAGTGAGTTAACCCGATACACTTGGTGGTCGTGGTGGTGGGCTGCTTGGCGCGGGTTGTGGTGATGCGTGGTGCGAGGTGTCGCTCTGAACAGCGATGGACGTGCCGTGGTTGGGTGTTGTGCTAGAGCGGTGTGGCGGTGGAGTAGTGGTGCGTGGTGGAGTGCTCATTGCGAGGCCGCCCAGGCCGCTGGCTGATGGGCCGCTTGGGGATGGTGGATTGCTTGGAGGAGGCGTACCGCTACCACCACCAGGGCTTGGTGGCCCACTTGGAGGGGTGTTGCTATCTTTGCTACCCAGCTGCGTGGCGGCAGTATTCTTAGCGCGATAACGCCGGATAAGGTAGAGGATGAGCGCGGCAATGCCAACCAAGAGAGCGAGCAGTGAGATAAGGATGAAGACCCACAGTGGCTTGTCTTCGCCAGCAAGAAACTTGTCTAGCGTGACCTTGCCAATGTGGCGCACCATTGGCGGCTGCTTCTTCTCGTCGGGCTTTTTGTCGGTGCGGCATTCTGACCAAATGGCGTCGGGGTAGGCAGTGGCCAGCAAGTACCATGCGGTCGAGGCGACAGAGTAAGCATTCGTCATTTGGTTCGCTTCGTCGACATTAGTAACGTAGGGCCAGGCACCATTAGCTCCCTGAGATGGGTACGTTCGCTGGGCACTGGCAGCAACTTCGTCTTTGTTGCCTGCGACGTTGTAGGCCTGGGTGACGCCGAATGTCCCTTCAAACCAGACGGTGGGGGTGTAGGTGCCAGTTAGGTATGGGGTGTAGCCCTGAGACCCTGCGCGGCTCATAGCAAAGTTGCGCGTGTAGGCTAGCGAGACTTTGGCTTTGTCGTACTCACCAATTGCGTTGAGGAAGATAGAGCCCCAGCTGGAGGTGTCCAGCGCTTTGGCGTGGTCGTCGAGCCCTTGGTCAAAACGGTTCTCGGCTTTGTTCCACAGTTTCTCCATAATGACTTTGGCCAGGCTGTCGGCCTCTTGGCGGTAGCTGGCGTCGCCGTAGACTTGCGAGGCTCGCTCGTACACATGCCAGAGGTCGGTATTGTGCTCAGTGGAGTGCCAGGCGATTTCGAACTGCTTGTTGTTATCGTCATCATTGATATTTGTGCCACCGCGGTAGAGGCCAGCACCAGGGCCGGATGTACTTTTCTTAGTCTTGACCCAGGCCAGGGCAGAGCGCACCATGCTGCTGACACCATTGATATCACCAAACTTCTCTTGGTAACGGATGAGCGCATAGAGGACGAAGGCTACACCGCCAGTATAATAGCGCGCCTGCTGGTTACTGGGGTCGAGCTGGTGGGCGCTGGAGGGAAAGGCACCACGCGACCGACCGGATTTGATCTGGATGGTCTTGAAGCCATTGACGAGCTGGTCTGCCATTGCTTTGTCGCCCGCACCAACCGCCACAAGCAGCGCCAGCGACTGATCGTACATAAATGAATAGTGCACGCGATGAGTGCCGTAACCATCCTGGCCAGGCGAGAACTCGTACGAGCGGATCAGCCCTGCTAGCTGTGGCTGGAAGTACTCAGCGAGGATCTTGTTGCTGCGCGTATCCACCAGTCGTAGCATTTTGTGGCCCTTCTCGGTGCCGGGGAAGCTAAAGGTGCGGTTGGTGTTGGCGGCCTGCTTGGCCACGAGGTAGGTTTGGTCGGTAATGACGTAGGATTGGACCTCGACGTTTTGGTACTCCGTGACGCGTGGCCAGCTCTCGCCGAGGGGTTGGCCGCTACTGGCATCGTAGAGGCGGAAGCGCCACTCGCCGCCTATGCTGCCATCGACTGGCGAGAGGTCGAGCGTCCAGCTGCCGTCACCCTGCACCTGGGCAGGAGTAACCTTGCCCTGCTCATACTCGGCATCTGTAGCGCGGAAGGCCTTGACAACGCGGCTCCCGCCAGTGGGTGCTTTGCCTGAGACCTTGCCACGGTAGTTACTCGGCACAGATGATGGTGAGGTGACAGAGAGAGGTGTGGGGTTGCCAGTGGCATAGCTACCACTGTTCTTGAGCTGGAATGAGCCCTTTATCTCGCCAGTGTAGTCAGTGCCGTACTGCTTGGCGGCGGTGATGGTGCTGCCATCGCCAGCGTTGCGGATGGGCTGCATGAGGCCGCGAAGGTTGGCGAGGGCCTTAGCGGCGCGGGCTTTGTCGGTCGGGGAACTCAGCGCTGTGGTCTTAAAGCGCATCGTATTAGGATCGCAGATGTCGGGCTTATTATCTTTTTTGGTGGACGAATTGGAGCCGGAATTCGTGGCGGGCTCGGCCACTGCCACCTGGTGCAGCTGCACAAAGCCAACTGCCAGTACTACCACTGCTGCCACACCTGCAAACCGAAAATCCGTCCAATATCGTCTCACTTCTGCTATACTCCTCACCTCGCCGATTAGCCGTTGGGTATTGCCTGTGAGTATAGCATAACCATTTGCAATATCACAGCATAAGCGGTATAGCTTGAACAGATATTAACAGGGGTGGAAGGAAGTGATTGGTGAGGATATTTGAGGATGAATAGACTAGTTGGTGGCAGCCAATTTTTGGCCTTGGCGCTGGCGGGCCGACACTGACGGGAGGTTGACCCTGGCAAATATTCCATCAGTAGGAGAGCATGATAGGCCGCGATATACTGCGGGGCCTAGGCGATACATAGATTGGCGATCTTTGGGTGATGCTCGCGTTTGACATTCCTCGCCGCATGGCGCACAATCGATGTATGAGAATGACACGCGTTATATCTGCGATTGGTGTCTGCTTGGTGCTGCTGGGCACCGCGCTCGGGGCAGTGCCAATGCAGGCCGACACATCGGTACGAGCCTATTCATCATCGAGTAGTAGTAAAGACAACTTCACTATCACCAGCTACACGGCCGACATGGAGCTCGGGCGCGATAGCGAGAAGCGCTCCACCCTCAAGACAAAGCTCACTATTACAGCGAACTTTCCACCAGCGCAGAACCATGGCCTCGCACCGGAGTTCGTCACACAATATAATGGGCACAGTACAAGCTTTGCTATTCAGTCTGTCCAAGACGAGCAGGGTAAGGACTATGAATATAGTAGGTCGGGTAATGCCCTACGCATTGGCAACAAAGACACATATGTCTCGGGTAGCAAGACATACGTCATCACGTATACCCAACGCGACGTGACGCGATATTATGCGAATGTTGGGCGAGATGAATTCTATTGGGATGTGGTAGGTACGGAGTGGCGTGTGCCGATTCGCAGCGCCACCATCAACCTCACCCTGAGCCCAGAGCTTGCCGCAGCCAAATTGCCCGAGCCACGCTGCTACACAGGCCAGCAGGGTAGCACGACTGCCTGCACCGTCAATACAACGGGTGATAAAATCATGACAGCAACGGTGAGCTCGCTTGAGCCAAACAATGGCGTGACGTTGGCGCTAGGCTTCCCGCAGGGTACTTTTGCGGCGTACCAAAAGACCGCGCAGGAGCGGTTTGAGGAACGATTAGCAGTATTCTTAGCGCAGATATTCTTTGCTAGTATGTTGGTATTAGGGCTTCTCTCAAGCTTGATGTATTATCTGTATCGGCGGGCGATTGGCCGGAGCAAGGAGCTAGGGACGATTGTGCCAGAATACCTGCCACCGCCGAGCACGAGTGTAACAACAGCGGCAGAGATCGTGCGGCCATTCCGGATGGTGAAGGGCTCAGCTATGGCAGCGCAGATGATTGACTGGGCGGTGCGGCACTACATTCGTTTGATTGAGGTCAAGCCCAAGACGTTCTTCTCGCGGGCACAGTACGAGCTTGAAGTTGTTAAGGATGTCAGCAGTCTTCATCCTGAGGAACAAGAGATCCTGGGCGATATCTTTGGTCACCTGCCTGCAGTGGGCGAGCGCATCAACCTCAAGACGCTACGCAACAATACCTCCTATGCCTTCCGCCTGAGGGATAATGCCAAGAAGCTCGATAATCTTATCGACCACACATACGAGCTGCGCGACACAAGCCGGAAGGGCACACGGGGCTTCCGCATCTTTGCGGGTGTGCTAGGTGTCTTAGTGCTGGTGCTGTGTGCAGCCACGATGTTTGTGCCGTTCCTTAGCGGGCTGCAATTCCTCTTCTTCCCAGGGGTCTTTATTGTGATTATCATTGGTAAGCTGGGCTTTGCTAAGCCACTATCGGACAAAGGGCTGGCATTGCGCCGCTACCTACTGGGGCTCAAGATGTATATCCGCTACGCTGAGGCCGACCGCCTACGTTTACTACAGAGCCCTGAGACTGCTGAGAAGGTTGATATTGGTGACCACGCTCAGCTTGTCAAACTCTACGAGCGGGTATTGCCCTATGCCGTGCTCTTTGGCCAAGAGAAGCAGTGGAGCCAGCAGCTGGGGCAGTACTATGAGGAAGTAGGCACTCAGCCCGATTGGTATGCTGGCCAAAGTGCCTTCAATGCAGCAATGTTTGTCTCGAGTATGAGTAGCTTATCGAGCTCTACCTCTGTGGGCTCGAGCGATTTCTCGTCATCGAGTGGCGGCTCAACTGGTGGTGGCTTCTCCGGCGGTGGTGGTGGCGGCGGAGGCGGTGGCGGGTGGTAAAGCCTCCTGCTTTGCTTGCTTCAGTGCGCATCTATTGTTCAGTCTTTCTTCTGCAAAAAACAAAGAAGCGGCCATTCTCTCGTCGTGGTCGCTTCTGAGTGCAAGAACGAAAATAGATCAGCCACGAACATAGCCCACCAACCATGCTCAAACTGAACCCGGATATATCTCAACCCGAGAGTGCGCTACAGGCACTACGATCAGATTGAGACATGGCTCAGTGAGCTATGTTGATGGGCTATTTGCCCTGACTGTGACGCTTCTTGCGCCATCTTCTGATATCCCAGAGTGTCCACATAAGGTGGAAGCTACAGAGGCCTCCGACTATGACTGTCGTAATGAGAGTCATCTCAAGCGGCTGCAGTATGTCAATGCTCTTATGGCACCATAGAATGACGCCTGAGACAATTGTCACAGCAAGACTCAGAAGCATATAGCATCTGAGTGCTTTATGCCACCTGTGTTCTTCCATGACTCTGCTAGCAGCTAGCAAAATAGAGCAGGACACTATTGCTCCGATTATAATAATCAAAGACCACATCTCTGGTTTCATCTTTCTCACCTCCTTCCGTAAGGTGAGCTCAAAGCCAGGAGCGACTTTTTGCTCCAAGACAGACTTTGAGCAAAAAGTTAATATATATATATCAATATATGAACCCTGTGTCAAATTTTTGCCAGCTCCAGTTCCAAAATATCACTGTCGATAATCGTGCGTGGATTTTAGATACAAACTGGCGCACTCACCATTTTTTATTTCTGGCTTGGTGCTTTGTAGCGAACTTGGTATACTTGGTACAAGACATAAGGAACGAACATCATGGATTGGCTTCATATTATTATTCTTGGCATCGTCGAGGGGATTACTGAGTTTTTGCCCATCTCGAGCACGGGCCACTTGATGCTGGCAGAGAAGTTGCTGGGCTACTCGGTGAGCGACCCGGGGCTTGTCGCCTTTACAGCGGTGGTGCAGATTGGGGCGATTGCTGCGGCGATTGTCTATTTCTGGCAGGACATTTGGCGCATTGCCTCGGCGTGGTGTGCTGGCGTGGTGATCCCGCGGGCGCGGACGTTTCACTACCGAATGGGGTGGTATGTCATCATTGGTTCGCTGCCGATTGCGGTGGTGGGGCTGCTCCTGAAGGACACGATCGAGACGGTGCTGCGCGGCCTGTGGTTTGTCGCGGCTGGGCTGATGATTTGGAGTATTGTACTGTTTTTGGCCGACCGCCGGGGACGTGAGACACGCCATGAGCGCAACCTTACCTGGCGCGATGCTATGGCAATGGGCCTGATGCAGTGCTTGTCACTCATCCCGGGAGTGTCGCGTTCGGGGGCGACGATTGCCTCGGGGCTATTCCGCGATATCGACCGCACGACTGCCACACGGATGAGCTTCTTCCTGGGGATTCCGGCATTGATGGCAGCTGGTGGGCTGGAGGCCGTGACGCAGTCGCAGCAGATTGGCCGCTTGATTGGCTGGCCACAGATGATACTGGGGATTATCATATCCTTTGTGGTGGGGTATGTGGCGATCTCGTGGCTGCTGCGCTTTGTTTCGAGCAATTCATTTGATAAGTTCGTCGCTTACCGCTTGGCGCTGAGTACACTACTCATTATCCTACTTGCAGTGGGTGCGTTGGCACCGGTGTAATTTCTCCATGCTTGTTTTCAGACTTACCTCACGTCCTATTGAGCAGGGGAGTGAATCTTTTTTGAAGACATCGGCCTTCTAGAGATCATGCTCAAGATCGTTTGGCGTTTCGTTTGAATGAGTATAGCGGTGTTTTTATGGCGACGCGTTTTTGTACTCCACCCAGATGAAGTAGGGGGAGTATTAGTTCATATATGCAAGGTTTCTAGATTCAGTCTTGTTATAATTTTGCTTCTGAAGCGCTAGAAAAAACATTGCAATGTTGTTCACTTCATTTGCTCTCGCTGAGTGATTGCGGTATAATTGCTATTAACATTAGCAGCTTATGGAGGCGCAATGATCGAAATAAAAAACATTACAAAAGTCTACGGCAAGAAGAAAAATACCTTCACCGCCCTCAAGGACGTAAGTCTTGCAATCGAGGAGGGGTCGAGCGTGGCAGTGCTAGGCAAGTCGGGCTCGGGCAAGTCCACGCTGATGCATGCCATCTCTGGCCTGGATAAGCCGCAGCAGGGTGAGGTGATCATCAACGGTGAGGATATCTTACGACTCAAACCCAAGGCGACCGACCGCTTTCGAGCGCGGACGATGGGTTTCATTTTCCAGAGTTTCTTTGTGGAGGGCGGCGAGAGTTGCTATGACAATGTGAGTCTGTCGCTCGAGACCGCAGGTGTGCCGCGCAGTAAGCGCAGGCGGCGTATCGTGGCGGCGCTCGAGGCAGTTGGTCTAGAGGACAAGATCAAAGCGCGGGCCAAGGACCTCAGTGGTGGGCAAAAGCAGCGCCTAGCGATCGCTCGAGCAATTGCTGCTGAGCCGCAGATTCTCTTTGCCGACGAGCCGACGGGCAATCTCGACTCAGCAACTTCTGCAGTGGTAGAAGACCTGCTCTTTCGTTATGCTAAGGAGCACGGCGCCACGCTCATCATCGTTACACACGACGAGGATCTCGCGCAGCGCTGCCAGCGTATTATTCGCATCAAAGATGGGGTGATTGATCACGACAGCGCTATGGATGATAAGGCGACAGCTTCTCCCAAGGCTAAAAAGGCACCAACTCGTCGCCCAGCCAAAGCCACAGCACCTACCACGCAGTCTAAGAAAACGGCGAAAAAAGCCACAAGTGCTACTGCAAAAGCCAAGTCTACAACTACCAAGCCAACACCAAGGAGGGCAGACTAACCATGAAGACGACTGATATCATTCGCCGCGCTGGCCGCAACCTGCGCCGCGCCAAGATGCGTACCCTGCTTACCAGTATCGCTATCGCGGTGGGCGGCTTCGCTATTATGGCGAGCCTAATGGCGGGCGAGGGTGCACGCCAGTATATTGACCGGCTGATTAGCAGCAATATTGATGCCAAGGCGGTGTTTGTCGTTAAAGATAAGCGACTCATCGGGGCACAATCGGGCCAGCAGGCTGACCTGCGTGAGTATAATCCTGATAGTATCAACCGCTACGGCAATGATTATAAAGCCCTGACCCAAAAAGACATCGACAGGCTGGCGGCCCGCACCGACCTCGAGAAGGTGAGGCCAGTCTATCAGCTCCAGCCCAAATATGTGAGCTTTGCGGCCAAGAAAGACAAGAAATACAGCAGTGATGTGAGCGTCTTTGATGGTGCGCTCGCGGCCGAAGTCGTGGCGGGTAAGCAGCTGGGCAAGGGTACTGAGCTCGTGGCTGGCGAAGCCGTCATCCCTGAGAGCTATGCCGAGACGCTCGGGCAATCACCTGCCCAAATGGTGGGTAAGCAGCTGACTGTCACAGTGGTGCAAATGCCACAGAAGATCGACGAAGCAACGCTTGGCCAGGTCTTTGCTGAGAAGGGGCAGGCTGGGGTGAATGAGCTGATTAATGGCAAGGAATTGCATAAGACCTTTACCATTGCGGCTGTGACGCGTAAATCGGCCGATCAAACCCAAGCAATGCGTGGCATTGGTATTAATGCTAAGGTAGCTCGCGAGCTGAGTGACTACAGTACCAAGGGTACGAGCCAATACCAAAAGTACATGTCTGCCACCGCGGTTGCCAAGCAGGATGCTGAGGCTGCCAAGAAGTCCCTCGAGCGAGATGGTTACGCTGCAGCTACTGCCAAAGATCTGCAGCAGACACTCTTTCGCTTTGTCGATATCTTGCAGGGGATTGTGCTGGGCTTTGGTGCGCTGGCGCTGATTGTGAGTATTTTTGGCATCGTCAACACGCAGTACATCTCGGTGCTAGAGCGGACGCAGCAAATTGGCCTGATGAAGGCGCTGGGCGCTAGCCGGCGCGATATTGGCCGCTTGTTCCGCTACGAGGCTGCCTGGGTCGGCCTGCTGGGCGGTGCGCTGGGTGTGCTAGGCGCGTGGGGCGCTGGTGTGGCGCTCAACCCAGTTATCTCGGAGAAGCTCCGCTTTGGTGATCACAAACTCCTTGTCTTTGTGCCAGAGCATGCTGCTGCGGTAGTGGTTGGCCTGATGCTGGTGGCGATCATTGCTGGCTGGCTGCCAAGCCGTAAGGCTGCTAAGCTTGACCCAATCGAAGCGCTGCGTACCGAGTAATCTGGGTAGATATCTGGGTAGATACAAAGAGCCAAAACCCGCTTTGCTGGATAGGTAAGGCGGGTTTTATGTACCTGTGCTTAGCTGGATATTAAAATACCGAATTATCTCAAAAATTCGTGGTAGTATAGAGGAGTTAAACACGAACAAATTGCCATTACGCTTGGCGTGGTATCTGATATAATATAGTTATGTTAGATATTCGTTATATTCGCGCGCATGCCGACGAGGTGCAGGCAGCAGCGCGCCATAAGGGCTATAAGGTGTCCATCGCCGAGCTGCTGGCGTTGGATGATCAGCGTCGTGAGCTTCAGCAGCAGGTGGATGCTGTGCGTACCACGCGCAACGAGACTGCCGCTCAGATGAAGGGTGGCAAGCCAAGCCAAGAACTCATCGCTACAGGCAAGGCACTCAAAGCTGAGCTCGCTACGCTGGAGGAAGAGCTGCGCACCGTAGAGAATAACTTTTTTACTCAGCTTGAGGCAGTGCCAAATATCACCCTGCCAGACGTCCCACTGGGCGGCGAGACAGACAGTGTAGAGATTAAGCAGTGGGGTGAGCGACGTGAGTCGGCTCAGGATCACCTCGACTTTGCTACGAGCCGGGGCTGGCTCGACTTTGAGCGCGGTGCTAAGGTGGCTGGCACGAAGTTTTACTATGTGCTGGGCGACCTCATGCTGCTCGAGAATGCCATTTACCAATACGCCCTCAATTTCCTCGTGAGCAAAGGCTTCCGCCCTATGACGGTGCCGCACGTGGTGAATGGCCGCGTAGCGCGTGGTTCGGGCTTTGCACCCAAGAGCGATAAAGAGAGTAACGAGTACTTTATTGAGGGCGAAGACACAATGCTGATCGGCACAGCCGAGGCACCACTGACGGGCTTCCATGCCGATGAGATCTTGCATGAGAAAGACTTGCCGCTCCTCTACGCTGGCTACAGCCCCTGCTACCGCAAAGAGGCTGGCGCTGCCGGGAAGTTTAGCCGCGGGCTCTTCCGGGTGCATCAATTCAACAAACTCGAAATGTATATCTACTGCCTGCCCGAGCAATCGGCTCAGATGCATGAGAAAATCCTCGCGCTGGAGGAGGAGATTTGGCAAAGCCTGGGCGTGCCATACCACGTGGTAAATATCGCAGCGGGGGATCTTGGTGCGCCAGCTGCCAAGAAGTACGACATCGAGTACTGGTCGCCTGTTGATGGTGCCTACCGTGAGCTGACTAGCTGCAGCAACTGCACCGACTTCCAGGCGCGCAACCTTGGCATCCGCGTCCGCCGGGCCGATGGCTCGCTCCAGGTAGTACACACCCTCAATGGTACCGCAGTGAGCTTGGCTCGCGCACTGGTAGCAATTATCGAGAATTATCAAACAGCAGATGGTAAGCTCCGTGTGCCGGCGGTGCTGCAGCCATATCTGAACAACAGGGAGGTACTCTAGATGGGGCGCACAATCAGAAAAATGAGCCGCAAAGGCTATGCCAAAGTTGCCAAGCCATTTCTCTTCCGGCGGCAGCCCGATGCAGCGCACCAGTCGATGCTCTGGACGGCACGGGCACTGCATGCCATCCGGGGTGAGCAGCTCCTCAGTGGTTGGCGCTATAAGAATCCTCGCCTCGAGCAGACTATTCTTGGCCTCAACTTTGTTAATCCTATCGGCCTGTCTGCTGGGCTGGATAAAGATTTTGATCTACCCCCTGTGGCAAAGAAAATTGGTTGCGGCTTTGAGATTGGCGGTTCGGTAACGGCCATGCCTTGTGAGGGTAACCCCAAACCGTGGTTTCGTCGCTTGGCTAGTGAGCAGTCGATTGTCGTCAATGTTGGCCTGGCCAATCGCGGCGTCGCTAAGGCGATCGAGCAGATTCGTAGCTACTCACCACGGGTTTGGCGCGACTTTCCGCTCAGCGTATCCGTAGCCAAGACGAACAGCCCTAAGCAAGTCCGCCCCAAGCAAGCAATTGCCGACTACTGCGACAGCCTTCGCCAGCTTGAAGCAGCTGGTTGCGCACCACTGTACGAGATTAACATCTCCTGCCCTAATGCTTATGGCGGCGAGCCCTTCACCACGCCCGCTCGCCTCAAGAAACTCCTCACTGCGGTGGATGAACTGAAGCTCTCGCGCCCAGTCTTTATCAAAATGCCAACGGATAAGACGTGGACGCAGTTTGCCAAGCTCCTCTCCATTATCGATAAGCATAATATCGCGGGCCTGACGATCGGCAACCTCGTCAAAGATCGCAGCAAGCTCACCGACCCAAGCGTCTTGCCTGACGATACTCCTGGTAGCCTTAGCGGCCGGCCAGCGCAGGCCATTACCACACGGCTTATCCACAAGACGTATGCACTGTACGGTGACCGCTTTGTCATCATTGGTGTGGGCGGTGTTTTTACGGCGGAGGATGCGTACGAAAAGATCCGGGCCGGCGCGAGCCTGGTGGCGCTGGTGACAGCGCTGATGTTTGAAGGGCCACAGGTCGTGGGCGACATCAACGAAGGCTTGGTGGAGCTGCTCGACCGGGACGACTACGTCTCCATTAGCGAAGCAATCGGCGCAGCGCACCGCAAGTAGGGAAGCTGGTGGCGTTCGAAACGAGCAGTCCACGCGTTGAGCATTTTGCCCATCCCATGCGGTACGCAGCAGCGTGGTTTGGCCAAGCGGTGGTACGGCACATCACCGGTGCAGCATTTGCCCGGGCTGCGCGGTGGGAGGCGGCAGAAACTCATGTCCTTCCTGGGTGGCAGCATGAGTCTGTGGTAGAGTATCGAGCTGTCCAGTATGTTGGTACGCATGCGAGGGAGGGTTATCTACTCTGCGACACAACATTCATCGTTTCTGGCTATGTTGACCGCGCAGCTGACCGTTGTGTGGGTGGCCAAGCGGTTGATGTGTATCGGCTAACGGGCCAAACACGCGCCTACCGCCTCATGGTCGATCGCCAGACGGCGCAGTCATATGTAGCGCATCTTGCCCCAGCTCATTTTGATGAACTATAGACCGACCCACAGGCTGTGGCTGCGCGCAGTTTCGTTCCAGTAGACAGTCTATGACGGGTTGGCCGCCTGATAGAAGCGCTCAATAGTCTTGCGGCGCACACCGTTGAGATAGAGGCGAAGCACCAGACATTGCTTCGCTACCGAAATCAGCAAACGTAAAGTAGCGTAGCGACACAGCTTGGCTCGCAGCCATTTGACATTACCCACAATATACTGCACTATAGGACGAAAGCATTGTAGCAAAGGAGCGAGAATGAACAAAAAACAGCTACCAGCAAACGGAGAGCGGCAAGACCCATCAAAATTAGCAGACCAGCTGCAAGAAGAGCTCAGCCGTATCTTAACAGAAAGACCCT
>CALICZ010000028.1 GCA_938049075.1 uncultured Candidatus Saccharibacteria bacterium | reverse complement strand
TTTGATTGTCAGTGAGCTCCAAGCGGTGCTGCGTGGTGAGATTACCGAGGCGGAGCTTGAGGCAGCCAAATCCTATGGCCTGGGGCGTTACCAAATGGGAGCGCAAACAGTAGCACAGATTAGTGGATTCTACACCAGCCGCTTCTTCTGGGATGGCTATGTGAAGGACTATGCCAAGGTGCCACAAGAGATCAAAGGCACAACCCTCGAGCAGATGAATGCTGTAGCGCGTGAATTCATTGCCGCCAACACCTGGGCACTCGCTGGTGTGAGCAGCGGCGAGCGCAGCGACATCGTGCGGCTGGGCGAGCAGCTGGAAGGGCTGTTTACACAGGGCTAGAAGCACCTCAGCTTAGTATAGTTGCCTCCCTTTGTATTATAAGAGTCGAAGTTTTTGTGGCGATGCTTGGCCTATCTGCTTATATAATTTGATCAAATTATTTTTACTATTTTTTAGTGAAGGCAAGGAGAGATACTTGCATTCATTGAATTTTGCCGTATTATTGAAGTAATAACATAGGAGAGTATATATGAGTGACGTCAATCCAACCAACAGCAAAAGCTACCGCCCGGGCGACGAAAAGCGAGGGTATAACGATCCAGTGTCAATCGTTCTCACCATGCGGGAGTGCTCAGATTTAATGACTGCGATCACTGAGCTAACCATGGGTCCATATTCACCTTCTAAAGAAGAGTGGGAATGGCTAGAGAACGTCATGGGGATGCCGACGCAGGACAGCTTGCTAGCAATCTGCGATAAGATGAGCACCTACGCAGGTAACGCTCTAGCGCAAAAGAACAGCAAAACAGCAAACGATTAGCTATTTCACACAACTACTCTCAACGCACGCCATGCAAAGTCGCACCATTCTGCATGGGTAAACGAATCGTTCATATTTCCTCTATACCTTGGCGTTAGGTAAGATAATGGGCACTGAGGCTCAGTTGGACATCGATCAGTATGGTTTCAATCCAGACGACATGCCCGATTGCTTTCTCCCCGATAACTTTGACGAAGTATTTCAATGAAAGAGTGTACGACACGAAAACATGCTTCGCTCACTCAACAAAGTAATAGGGAAGAGAACTTGGGCTAGTGGATTTTTGTGGTTTGAGCGGATTAATAACAATAACCCTCATTCTCACCTCTGATGGATCCACATGAGATAGGCGAGGTATGCTATAATAACAGTATGAAAGTTGCGATTGCTGGGTACGACGTTGAGGGTCGTGCGACGTATGATTATGCGCGGCAGGTGTGGCCTGCGGCGGAGATTGTGATAGCCGATGAGCGGCGCATTGCTGATGTGCCGCCTGGGGTGGTGGATGTATTGATGGGTCCAGATGCCTTTGCTCAGCTGAGCGATGCCGATATCGTCATGCGCACCCCTGGATTGGCACCGTGGCGGATCGAGACAGATGGGACGGTGTGGTCGGCTACGAATGAGTTCTTCGCACGCTGCCCCGCGCCGATCATTGGCGTGACAGGTACAAAGGGCAAGGGTACAACGGTGAGCCTCATCGCTGCTATGCTGCAAGCCCTTGGTCGCACTGTCCATGTGGTGGGCAATATTGGCCGGCCAGCTCTGGCTCAGCTGGCGCAGATTGGCCCTGATGATGTAGTAGTGTATGAGCTGAGTAGTTTTCAGCTGTGGGATGCCGAGCGTTCACCGCAGATCGCGGTAGTGCTGATGATTGAACCCGACCATCTCGACAAACACGTTAATTTTGCCGAGTATGTCGATGCTAAGGCTAATATTCGGCGGCACCAGCGGCCAGGCGATGTGTGTATTTATCATCCAAGCAATCCATATGCCGCGCAGATTGCTGAGTCGCTCGACACGGACGTTGCGCGTGGCAGCCTGGGTACGCCACCACCGGCGTATCGCTATGGCACGCCAGACGATGGCATGGTGTATGTGAAAGATGATGCCTTTTGGCAGGGTGAGCGGCGGCTTTGCGCAACGGATCGCCTGCAGCTGCCTGGTGCGCACAATATTGAGAATGCTTGTGCCGCGCTGAGCGCAGTGCTGGCCTTCGACCCACAGGCTGTGCCGCAGCGCCTGGCGGAGGGGCTGGCGAGCTTTGCTGGCTTGCCGCATCGCTTGGCCTTCGTGGCAGAGCAGGATGAGGTACGGTATTATGACGACAGTATTGCTACCACACCGGGCAGTGCCATTGCAGCGCTGCGTGCCTTTGCAGAGCCCAAAGTGCTCATCGTTGGTGGGGCAGACAAAGGTGGTGATTACGAGCCACTGGCACAAGAGGTGTATGATCAGGGTGAGTCTGTCCGCGCTATCATTACTATGGGAGCGAATGCTTCGGCGATTGCAGCGGTATTACAAAACTATGATGTTGCTGCACCTATCATAACGCTTGGTAGTGTGCCTATGACAGAGGTCGTGGCTGCCGCTAAGCAGCAGGCTAAGCCTGGTGATGTCGTCATCCTAAGCCCCGCTGCCGCTAGCTTTGACCAATACCATAGCTATGCCGACCGTGGTGAGCAATTTATTGCAGCGGTGCAGGGCAGTGAAGCATAAGCCGCTTTATCCTCGCGCTTTCCATGACCAATCGGTATAAGGGTAAATATCTCTCCAGTATGTTCATTTCCTGCATAGGAATCGTTCGCAGCTATGATGAGCAGTTTCCGTTTATGGAACTGGCGAAGTAGAGTGCTATTTTGCGATTGAGCAGAATATACTATAATAGATTACAAACAATTGTGTAAGCAATACAAGATAAGGAATCGATAATCCAATGGATCAACAACCGCACACCAACTCACCGCAGCCCGCAGCTGCGCCGCAGTATAGCAAGGGGCAGCTCGCCGTGGCCCGCGCCACTATGCCCAGTGATAATACTGTACTGGCAGTCACCTTTATTAGCTTCTTTTTTATGACGTCACTCTACTTTATTGTCACAACATTGATAAATTACGGAAGAGATAAGCCTACCTATGTAGAGACTGATACACTTCCGCTGTGGCTTCATTTGATCATGGATCTATTTAGCGGCGCTTTTCTCTTTGGCATCATTCTCCTTATTGGGATGTTTTTCATCCGGATGGAGCGGCAGAAGATGTTGGGTAATGCTATGCAGGTGGAGTATAGCGATTATGCTTGGCTGCGCGACTGGGCCAACGTCACAGCGGCCGACCTCGGTTTGCCGCGGGTAGAGATCTTCGTCACGCAGAATCCGGTCATCAATGCCTATGCCTTTGGCTTTATGAATCCATACTGTATTGTGCTGCATTCTGGTTCGATTCGCTATCTCACGCCTGATGAACTTAAGGCGATTGTTATTCACGAGATGGGGCACATTAAGTACAAGCACACCATAGCTATGCTGTATCTGCAGCCATTCTTGATGCTGCCGTTTGTCTCCTCAGTATCTGGCTGGCTAGCGGGCTTTTGGCAGCGCCGCACCGAGTATACGGCCGACCGCTTGGCGCTTACCTATACCGAAGATCCAGAGCTCGTCAAGAATGCGCTTGTCAAGGTGCACATTGGCCCTGACGTGGCGGAGGGCATGAACGAAACTGCTCGCCAGTGGCAGCGCTACACCGCCAACCGGCCAATGAACCGCTTTGCTCAGACCTTGAGCGACCACCCATACCTCGTGCGCCGGCTTGACCACATTGATGAAATGACCACCAAGCTCCTCACGCCCCAAGCGCCAGGTGCACCAGTCCAGCCCACGACACCAATCCAACCGCAGTAAGGGGCTGCGAGGCGATAAATCGCTGTGTATACAGAGGTCACTATCCGTGCGATGGCGGCCTCTTGGTTTTGCTCTATACCTACGATAGTGCACACTTCGGCCATAAAGGTTCATCGATCACTTGTGCCTTTTCCTTTTGTTGTTCCTCTTCTCAGAGTGATGCGTACCTCTTGATTATGAGCTTGCCAGTATCAGCGCTGAAATATCATTATAGCAACGAGATTTCACACCCTGTCTAAACGAAATAATGGATCAAACGAACACACAGCAACACTCTGTGAGATGTGTGGCCAGCAATGCTTTGCGCCGTATAGTAGAGCCAGCACTTCAAGAGTGCGGTATAATAGACGTATGCAACCACTTAAAAAGCGCGCCGCTCAGCTCCTCGCCGATATCCTAGACGCGATCCATCGTTTACAGATTACTGACAAAGCCACTCAGCTTACTCAGCTCGAGGCGCAGCTGGCCGACTCGCAAATTTGGGCCAATCCAGCCCACGCTCAGCAAGTGTCACGCCAGGCAGCAGCGCTGCGGGGGCAGATAGAGCCGTGGCAGGTGCTGCAGGCCCAGGCGAGCGACATTGTGGAGCTGATGGATCTGGGCGATGACTCAATGATACCAGAGTTCGAGCAGCAGCTTGCCGCCCTCGAACACGACTACCAAGCGCGCCACCGTGACCTCCTCTACAGTGGTGAGCACGACGACCAACCGGCTATTATCAAGATCAGTGCCGGGGCTGGTGGTACCGATGCGCAGGATTGGGCAGCGATGCTCGAGCGGATGTACCTACGCTTTGCCGAGCAGCACAGCCTCCAAGCGGAGCTCCTCGAACGCTCGACGGGGGAAGAAGCTGGTATTAAGAGTGCGACATACAGCCTCCATGGCGCGTATGCCTATGGCCAGCTACGCAGCGAGCATGGCGTGCACCGCCTGGTGCGGCTCAGCCCGTTTAATGCTGATCATTTGCGCCAGACGAGCTTTGCTCTGGTGGAGGTGATGCCAGAAATTGCTGAGCCCGAGCAGGTGCAGCTTGAGGACAAAGACCTCCGGATCGATGTCTACCGCAGTGGTGGCAAAGGCGGACAGGGCGTTAATACGACCGACTCGGCGGTGCGCGTTACCCATTTGCCAACTGGTATCGTCGTTGCGATTCAAAACGAACGCAGCCAGATCCAAAACCGCGAGACCGCTCTTACCATTCTGCGCTCGCGCCTCGCTCAGCTCCAGCACGAGCAGCAAGCCGCCAGCCTTGCTGACCTCCGCACTGGTGAGTCCGCTAGCTGGGGTGCGCAGATCCGCAACTATGTGCTCCACCCCTATACCCTCGTCAAAGACACTCGCACCAAACACGAAGCCCACGACGCCCAAGCCGTCCTCGACGGTGCCATCGACGGCTTTATCGAGGCGTATTTGGCGATGGGGGTGGGGGAGAAGTAAAAATCAACCCTCATATTATCACCACTATTCTCAAGTAAACGACTTCAT